>DATKIB010000156.1:0-28598 GCA_035509915.1 Acidimicrobiales bacterium
GGCTTCTTCCGAGGCTTGGTCTCACGATCGAGCGTCGAATCACTGGTCATGTGACACCCCCTTTGACCAGAGAGGCCCAGAGTCGAGCCGTTGTTTGGGGACAAAGGAATCGATCGTCACGACGCCTGGTCCTCATGCTCCTTGAGCCAGGACTCAATATCCGATGGTCGGTAGCGGAGGTGGCGGCCGACCTTCAGGGCTCGCGGTCCGATCCCCCGGTGGTGCCACTGGTAGAGCGTCGCCGCTGGCTTCTTCAGGTACGTGGCCAGGTCTTCCACGTCCCACAACGGGCCTGGGTGGGTGCTGCTGCTGGGTTCGGCCATAGGACCCCCTTTCAAGTGCGTCGTTGACGACACAGATCATACCATATGAAAGGTGTTGCGGACAACACACCCCATGTGGCAAGATGGGGTGTGCCCAAACCCGACCAAAGGCCGACCCTGGCGGAAGTGATCGGCTCCAACATCCGGCTCATTCGGGAGGACGGAGCCCTGCGCCAATCCGACCTGGCGTCCTCGATGAACGCTGTCGGTTTCGGCGACTGGACGCGCCACACGGTGGCGTCGGTCGAGACGGGTCGACGCTCAGTGTCGGTTGGGGAACTGCTGACGCTCGCCGAGGTTTTGCTAGTTCCCGTGGCCGACTTCTTCACGGGTGATGTCGACGTCAAACTCTGGAACCGGCGGCCCGGTCCCGGCGACACCCCGGTCGGGTGGCAACTGGAGCTGTGCCGCAATCTCCTCAACGAGCCTGCCGCTCGGGAGCGGTTCCAGGCGGATGCAGAGATGGGCTATATGGCGGCATATATGGACAAGCATGATCGCTCCATCACCTTCCCCACTCTCGCCGCGGTAGAGAAGTTTGGTTTCCCGAAGAAGACCGTCGACCGTGTAGCGCAGAAGCTGTGGGGACGGTCAGCCGAGGACGAACACAAGGCTCGCATGGGCGAGCGAGACCTAGAAGGGTTGACCCCTCGCGGGCTCGACGCGACCAAGGGACACGTCACTCGCCAACTTCTCGCTGAGCTTGAGCCGATCCTGAACAAGAAGGGCGACTAATGGCACACATACAAGACACATGGATGAGAACAACCAAGGACGGCGTGCGTGTACGTACGGCTAGATATCGCCACGGAACTCGCTATCAGGCTCGATATCGGGGTCCTGACGGGAAAGAACGGACCCGGCGCTTCAACCGACTGGTGGACGCTAAGCGGTGGGCCGACGCCAACAGTGCTGATGTTGCTCGCGGCGCATGGGTTGATCCCGAATCGGGCAAGGAAACGTTCAGCTCCTTCGCGGAGACTTGGCTTGCCAACCGGCCGGACCTGCGCCCTCGGTCCGTGATCGTCTATCGCTCCTTGCTCGATGTGCACCTGCTCCCGACTTTCGGCAGCACGCCCATCGCCAAGGTGCAACCCTCATCTGTCAGCACTTGGTATTCAGCCCTGGTTTCCAAGCGTCCTGGCACCGCTCCTGCCGCCTATCGACTCTTGCGAGCCATCTTCGCCTCGGCCGTGCGGGACGAGAAGCTGCTTCGCTCGCCATGCCGAGTACCCAAAGGCGGGAGCGACAGGGCCGTCGAACGGCCGATGCTTACGGTGGCTGAGGTTCAGGCGCTCGCCCAAGCTCTGCCAGACAATCTCCGGGCGGCAGTGACGCTCGCGGCCTGGGGGGCTCTGCGTCGTGGCGAGGTGCTAGGGCTCCGCCGGCAAGACGTCGACCCCCTGAGTTCCTTGGTGCGTGTACAGCAAGCACAGGTGGAGCTGAGCAACGGGAGCGTTGTTTTCGGACGGCCCAAAACAGACGCAGGTATTCGCACTATTCATCTCCCCGAGCCGTCGATGAAAGATGTGAGCAGGCACATGGCAGAGTATGTCGGCCCTGAGCCGGATGCGTTGCTGTTCACGGGACTCGGTGGAGTGCCCATGCGACCAAAGACCCTCCTCACTGCGTGGCACGCTGCGCGTGTCAAATGTCAACTTCCTGAAGCGCGCTTTCACGACCTACGTCACTTCGCGCTCACCATGGCCGCAATGACAGGCGCGTCGACGAAAGAGCTGATGAAACGGGCAGGCCACCGTTCGGCTGCCGCCGCGCTGCGCTACCAGCACGCGACTGAGGAAAGAGACAAAGCCATCGCCGAAGCGCTGAGCCCGTTTGTGAGGGGAGCTGAGGTGGTACCCATCACAAAGTCCAAAGCGAATTCGTCGCGGACAAACAACGGACACGGAGGAACAGCTGCAAGCGGATCGGCCCGCTGACCAGGTAAGCGCTCCGGGGGAGAGACTCGAACTCTCAACCTAGCGGTTAACAGCCGCTTGCTCTGCCGATTGAGCTACCCCGGAATGGCACCGACGAACGCCCGAAGATAGCAGCGGCGGCCGCGACGCTGATCGGCCCGGCCGGAGGGACAGTGACACCCAGCACCGTCTTGTCGCCGCCGCCCGAAGACTTGCTGCTCTAGACCTCGTCCAGGAAGTCCCGCAGTGGCTGGGCGGCGTTGGGGTGCCGCAGCTTGGCGAGCGTCTTGGCCTCGATCTGCCGGATTCGCTCGCGGGTGACGCCGAAGGAATTTCCGACCTCCTCGAGCGTCCGCACCCTCCCGTCCTCGAGTCCGAACCGAAGTTCCATCACCTCGCGCTCACGCTTAGGCAGAGTTGCAAGTGCGTCGCGCACGGCCTCGTGCAGCATCGACCGCGTCGCAGCGTCGTCGGGGACCTCCGCTCCGTGGTCCTCGATGAGGTCCGACAGGCTGAAGTCCTCCTCGTCGCCCATGGGCTGCTCGAGCGACACGGTCTCCTGGTTGATCCGCTGGATCTCTCTCACGCGTTCGATCGGGAACTCGACGCGGCCAGCGATCTCCTCGGCCGTCGGCTCCCGCCCGAGCTCCTGGAGCAGCTGGCGCTGCACGCGGGCCACCTTGTTGATCGTCTCGACCATGTGCACGGGAATACGGATCGTCCTCCCCTGGTCGGCCAGCGCTCTGGTGATCGCTTGGCGGATCCACCACGTGGCGTAGGTCGAGAATTTGAAGCCCTTCGTGTAGTCGAACTTCTCGACCGCGCGCATGAGCCCGAGGTTGCCTTCCTGGATCAGGTCCAAGAAGGCCAGACCGCGGTTGCGGTACCTCTTCGCTATCGAGACGACGAGCCGGAGGTTCGCCTCGATGAGGGCTTCTTTGGCTTGTTGCCCGCGGAGCACCTCACGGCGGAGCTTGCCGCGATCGGCGCTTCGCCTCTCGGCACGCGAATTGGCCCGTAGTCGGGCGAAGTCGTCGCCGGCCAGCTCCTCACCGACTGCGCTCTTGGCCCGAGCGAGCTCTTCCGCCGCCGCGTTGCCCGCTTCGATCCTGCGCGCCAGCTCTTCGGCGGCGTCGTTGCCCGCCTCCATCCGCCGCGCAAGCTCGACCTCCAGATCGGCGGTGAGGAGCGGCACCTTGCCGATCTCCTTCAGGTACGCGTGGACCGGGTCGGCGGCTGCGCCCCCGCTGTGCTCGGAGAAGGAGTACGAGGCGATCCGCCCTCTACCGGGAGCTCTTCGCTGCCGGTCGATGATCTCGCCGGGCCCTTCTACGTCCTTGCGCTCGCTCTTTTGCCGGGGCTCCGCGTTCGCCTCTTCGTGGGTTCCTCGGCGGGCGGGAGACCCGTCCTCCTGCCGGTCCTTTCGCCTCCGGCGCTTGGCGCCACGCGCGGCGACCTGAGTCCCGCCTCCGTCGGTGCTCACCTTGTCGACCCCGCTCGGTGGGGGCTCGTCGGGGAGCTCTTCCACCACCACTTCCGCGACGGCCTCAGCGACCGCTTCGGCCAACACGACAGGCGCGACGTCGCGAAGAGTGTCCTCGAGGTAATCGATCCCTTCCGAACGAACGCGCGTGACGACTTGCTCGATCAGGTCGTGGCTCAGCTCCACCGACTGGAGAACGAGGATCAAGTCGTCCTGGGTGAGGTAACCGCGTTTGCGACCGACGGAGAGCAGCTGGTCGAACCCCTCCTCTGCGATTCCATCGGGAGCCGACCCAACTGCTTCGGTCGGCGGGTGAACCTTGCTCATGCAGTCTCCTCGCCCCGTTCCACCAGCCAGGCTAGCAACCGGTCCGCCGCCTCGGCGCAGAGACCAGGATCGTCCAGGTCTTCGACTTCCTTCTTGATTCGTGAGGACGTGGTTGCGAGCTGAACGAAGCGACCAGGAGAAATACGAGCCTGAGCATCGATCTCGGCTAGCGCCCTACGAGACGCGAATCGCACCAGTTGCACCACCACGTCGTCCGCGTCAGCCGAGGGCTCCTCCACTGCGAGCCTGTGCAGGAGGTCCGCGACCTCCTCGGAGAGCTGTGCGGCCGATTCGATCGCTTCGTGCAGGCTCTGCGATGCGGAGAGGACCTCGAACGCTGCTCGTTGTGTGTCATCGGGGAACAACACAGGCTCGAGCCGGTCCGCCACCAGCTCGGGGTTGTGGACCGCGAGGCGGAGAGCCTCCAGCTCTGCTCGATGCCTCTCACCGACCCGCGAGCCGCTGCGTCTTACCGTGAGGGGAGCTGGTTGCACGTCGCCCGCTGTCCCTGCTCCCTGCTGATCCGCCTCCGGCGCAGGCGCTCTGCCGGCGGGCCTGCGGCCACCCTCACCGTGCGCCTGGCGGCTCGCCAGGTCGCGAAGGGCCTGGGGCTCGAGTCGCGTCCGGTCGGCGACCACCATCAGGTACTGGTCACGAACCAGCTCGTTGGGGTGCTCTGCTACCACCGCCATCGCCGCCTCCGCCGCCTTCACCCTCCCCTCTGGGCTGCGCAGGTCGGCCGCCTCGAGGACGCCCTGGAGCCGGAAGGCCAAGAAGGGCTGGGCCTCGGCCACTGCCTTTCTCAGGGCGTCCGGGTCGCGCATCGCCAAGTCCGCCGGATCGCTGTTCGCAGGCAGCGCTGCCACCGCCACATCCACCTCGTGGTGCCGTTCCCACTCGTAGACCCGCCCGGCCCCCGCCTGGCCCGCTGCGTCCGCGTCGTAGGCGAGGACCACTCTCCTCGCGAAGTTGCGGAGCAGCCGGAAGTGCTCCTCCCCGAGTGCCGTGCCGCACGTAGCCACCGCTCTCGGCATTCCTGCGAGGAAGAAGGCGATCACGTCGGTGTAGCCCTCGCACACGATCACCTCTTCGCTCGCCACGACGTCCTGCTTGGCCCAGTTGAGCCCGTAGAGGGTGCGGCGCTTGGAGTAGACGGGGCTCTCAGGGGAGTTCTTGTACTTGGGGCCCGACCCGGCTCCGTTGGCCGTCGCCGCCCCCGGCAGCACCCTGCCTCCGAGGGCAACCGCCTTGCCTGAAGGATCGAATATCGGGAAGATCACCCGCGCGCGAAAGGCGTCCTGCTGGCGACCGAGCCGGTTGACGAACCCGAGCCCGGCGTCGGTCAGGATCTTCTCTGGTACGCCAAGGTGGCGCGCGAGCGCGTCCCAGTCGTCCGGTGCCCAACCGAGCTGGAAGCGCCTCACGACCTCCCCGTCGTAACCGCGCGACCTCAGGTAGTCGCGCGCGGGCCCCGCGTCGGGAGCGGACAGCAGACGCTCGTGATAGAAGGCGACGGCATCCGACAGCGCCGAGTACAAGGGAGCTCGCCACTTGCGTTCCGCCGAGGCTTGTGCGTCCTCCGTGATGGTGATGCCGGCGCGCTCGGCGAGACGCCTCACTGCGTCGACGAAGTCGAGGTGCTCGACGTCGCGCACGAAGGTGATGGCGTCCCCCGAGCGCTGGCACCCGAAGCAGTAGTAGAGGCCCATCTCAGCGTTGACGCTGAAGGAAGGCGTCTTCTCTTGGTGGAACGGGCAGAGCCCCACCCATCTCGTGCCTTGGCGCTTGAGCGCCGAGTGCTCCCCTATCAGCGCCACGATGTCCGTGGCGGCACGGACACGGGCGACGTCCTCCTCCGAGATCGCCACAGTTGGAACGTACCGCCCTGAAGTCGGCGGAGGGCGACCTTCCGGGAACTTGGCAGGCAGATGGCAGGGCGGAAGGGGAGGTTCAGCGCCTCCGGGCGCCCGCCGGGCGCTTCTTGGCTGCCCCGCCAGCTCGCTTCTTGGCTGCCCCGGCAGCTCGCTTCTTGGCAGCCCCGCCGGCTGCCCGTTTGGAGGGCCGTCTGGAGGGCCGGGCGGCCTCCCCGAGCGCGAGGATGGCCTGTGCCGCCGAGAGCCGCGCGATCGGGACCCGGTACGGCGAGCAACTCACGTAGTCCAGCCCCACCTCGGCGAAGAAGCGGATCGATTCCGGGTCCCCCCCGTGCTCACCGCACACCCCGACCTTGAGCGAGGGGCGGGCTGCGCGCCCACGCTCCACGCCGAGACGCACCAGCTCTCCCACCCCGGCCTCGTCCACGATCTCGAACGGGTTGTGCTCGAGCAATCCCTTCTCGAGGTAGGTCGACATCATCCTGCCCTCGACGTCGTCGCGTGAGAACCCGAACGTCATCTGGGTGAGGTCGTTCGTGCCGAAGGAGAAGAAGTCCGCCTCCTGGGCGATCTCCCCGGCGCGCAGTGCCGCGCGCGGCGTCTCGATCATCGTGCCGATGAGCACGTCGAGCTTGCCGGCGCCCCGTCGGGAGACACCGACGGCGCTCCCGAGGGTTTCGGCGATGGCGTCCTCGGTCCAGCGGCGGGCCAGGGCCAGCTCCTCGCGCGTGACGGTGAGCGGGATCATGATCTCGACGATCGGGCGGCCGCCCGCCTTCACCCTCTCGACCGCCGCTTCCATGAGCGCGCGCACCTGCATTGCGTAAAGGCCAGGCTTGAGCACCCCGAGGCGGACGCCGCGCGTGCCGAGCATCGGGTTGAACTCGTGCCAGTGCTTCGCGGCGGCGAAGAGGGCCTGCTCCTCGCGCGTGAGGCCGCTCGTGGCCTCCTTGAGCGCCAGCTCGGAGGTATCAGGGAGGAACTCGTGGAGGGGAGGGTCGAGCAGGCGCACGGTGACCGGCAGACCGTCCATCGCCTCGAAGATCTCGATGAAGTCGGCGCGCTGCGCGACGCGCAGCTCCTCCAATGCGTGCGACTCTTCCTCCGGCGTATCGGCGAGGATCATCCTGCGCACTATGGGCAGCCGGTCCTCGGCAATGAACATGTGCTCGGTGCGACAGAGCCCGATGCCCTCTGCACCCATGCGCCTGGCGTTGGAGGCGTCGGGCCCGTTGTCGGCGTTCGCCCTCACACCCAGACGGCCCTTTCTGATGACGTCCGCCCACCCGACGACGATCTTGAGCTCGGCGGGAGGCTCGGCCTCGGTGAGCGCCATCTGGCCGAGCACGACCTCGCCCCGCGTGCCGTCGATCGAGATCCAGTCACCCTCCGACACCTTCGTCGTGCCCACGTCGAAGGACTTGCCGGAGATGCGCACTTTGTCCGCGCCCACCACTGCCGGCTTGCCCCAGCCACGGGCGACCACGGCCGCGTGCGACACGAGGCCTCCCCGGGCGGTGAGGATCCCCTGGGATGCGAGCATCCCGTGCACGTCCTCGGGTGAGGTCTCGGTCCGCACGAGGATGACCCGTTCGCCGCCCTCCGCCGCAGCCGCGGCCTCGTCCGCCGTGAAGTAGGCGCGCCCGACCGCGGCGCCGGGCGAGGCGCCGAGGCCTTTGGTGAGGACGCTGTGACCGGAGGTGGCGAACTGCGGATGGAGCACCTGGTCGAGGTGTTCCCCGGTCACCCGCTGCACAGCCTCCGACCTCGAGAGGCGGATGGAGCGGTCCTTGGTCATGTCGACAGCCATCCGCAATGCCGCTTGGCCGGTGCGCTTCCCGACGCGCGTCTGGAGCATCCACAGCTTGCCCTGCTCGATCGTGAACTCTGTGTCGCACATGTCGCGGTAGTGGCGTTCCAAGCGGGCGAAGATGCCGAGCAGCTGCTTGTGGATGGCGGGGAACTTCCTCTTCATCGCCGAGAGAGGCTCGGTATTGCGGATCCCGGCGACGACGTCCTCACCCTGGGCGTTGACCAGGAAGTCGCCGTACTCGCCCTTCGCACCGGTCGCCGGGTCGCGTGTGAATCCGACCCCGGTGCCGGACTGATCGTCGCGGTTTCCGAACACCATCGCCTGCACGTTGACAGCCGTGCCGAGGTCGTGGGGGATGCCCTCGTGCTCCCGGTAGGCGATCGCACGAGTACCGTTCCACGACGAGAACACGGCCTCCACCGCGCCGCGCAGCTGGGCGCCCGGGTCCTGGGGGAAGTCCTTGCCCGTGTGGCGCCGCACGATCTGCTTGAACTCCTCGACCAGCGCGCGCAGCTCCGAGGTGGGAACGTCCGCGTCGGAGGAGGCACTGGAGCGCTCCTTCGCCTCCTCGAGCAGCGAGTCGAACTCCTCGCCCGGTATGCCGATCACGATGCGCCCGTACATCGACACGAACCGCCGGTAGGAGTCGTAGGCGAAGCGCTCGTCGTCGGTCTGCTTCGCGAGGCCCACCACGGACTCGTCGTTGAGGCCGAGGTTCAGGACCGTGTCCATCATCCCGGGCATGGAGAACTTTGCGCCCGAGCGCACGCTCACGAGCAGCGGGTCGACGGGGTCGCCGAGGCGCTTGGACATCTTCTTCTCCAGGCGCGCCCGGGCGCGCGAGATCTCCTCCGACAGCCCGTGCGGCCAGTGGCCCGGCCCGCCCGACAGGTACGCCCGGCACGCGTCGGTGCTGATGGTGAACCCGTGGGGCACGGGCAGCTTCAGGACCGAGGTCATCTCGGCGAGGTTTGCGCCTTTGCCACCGAGGAGATCCTTCATCTCCATCGGCGGGCGGCGGTGGCGGTGTTCGAAGTCGTAGACGAAGGGCATCAGGCAGAGCCTAACTGTGTTGAACGCGCGCCTCCGAGCGCAGCCGCCCTGCGATCTCGCTCACCAGACTGTCGATGGGCACTCGCACCTGAGCGGTCGAGTCGCGCTCACGCACGGTCACCGCACGGTCCTCGAGCGAGTCGAAGTCGACCGTCACGCACCACGGGGTGCCGATCTCGTCTTGGCGGCGGTAGCGCCGCCCGATCGACTGGGTGAGGTCGTAGTCGCACATGCAGAGCGGCTGGAGCAGCCCCAGCACCTCGCGCGCGACCGGCTCGAGTGCCTCGTTCTTCGACAGGGGCAGCACCGCAACCTGGTAGGGAGCCAGTCGCGGGTCGAGGCGCAGCACCGTGCGCTTCTCGCCCCCGACCTCGTCCTCGTCGTATGCGGCGAGCAAGAACGCCATCATCGTGCGGGTCGCGCCGGCGGCCGGCTCGATCACGTGGGGCACGTAGCGCTCACCCGTCGCCTGGTCGAAATACTCGAGCTTCTCGCCCGACTTCTCGGCGTGGGCGCGCAGGTCGTAGTCGGTGCGGTTGGCGACGCCCTCGAGCTCGTCCCATCCCCACGGGAAGAGAAACTCGACATCAGCGGTGGCGACCGAGTAGTGCGACAGCTCGTCTGGCTCGTGGTGGCGCAGCCTCAGGCGCTGCTCGGGCATGCCGAGCTCGCGGTACCAGCGGGTGCGCTCGTCGAGCCAGTAATCGAACCATTTCTGCGCGTCGGCTGGAGGGACGAAGTACTCCATCTCCATCTGCTCGAACTCGCGCGTGCGGAACACGAAGTTCTGTGGCGTGATCTCGTTGCGGAACGACTTGCCCACCTGCGCGATCCCGAACGGCGGTCTCTTGCGCGTGGTCTGAAGAACATTGAGGAAGTTGACGAACATTCCCTGGGCCGTCTCCGGTCTCAGGTACGCGACGGCGGAGTCCTCCTCGACGGGACCCGCGTGCGTCTTGAACATGAGATTGAACGCCCTGGACTCGGTGAGGTCGCTCGACCCGCAGTTGGGGCAGGTGCCCGCGATCTTGTCCGCCCGCCAGCGCTCGTGGCAGTTGCGGCAATCGACCAGCGGGTCGGTGAACGTGGCGAGATGTCCCGACGCCTCCCAGATCTGTGGAGGGGAGAGGATCGCCGCGTCGATGCCCACGACGTCGTCGCGCAGCTGGACCATCGAGCGCCACCACTGGTTCTTCACGTTGCGGAGCATGTTGACGCCGAGCGGGCCGTAGTCGTAGGTGGAACGGAACCCCCCGTAGATCTCCGCGGACGCGAAGATGAAGCCACGCCGCTTGCACAAGTTGACGACTCGCTCCATCAGGTCGTCCTGCTGCGACGCGGCGCCGGCCTCGGCCTTCGAGGGCTGCGCGCTCATTCGGGGAAGGCTACCGGTCGCCGCGTCGCTCCCCGGCGTCGCTAGGAGTTTGCGGACCTCGTCGACGAGGCGCAGCTCGGTGAGGGGCAGACGTCGGCCGCGCTCTAAGCCGGGGAGGACCTCACGCTTCGCAGCCGGCGGTCGAGGTGCGCCTCCATGGCGTCGGTGGCGAGCCGGGTGACCTCGTCGGTCGTGGGCCCCGCCGGCTCGGCCAGCACGGACCGGAGTCCTCCGGAGAGGATCCGCCGGACCATCTCGAGCGCCTGCGGCGATACCGCGAGCCCGTGGCGGCACGACCTGCACAGCGCCCCACCGTCGACGATGTCGAACGCGACGAGGTCGGTATCCGATCCGCACGAGGCACATTGGTCGACGACCGGCGAGGAGCCCTCGAGGGCGAGCACCTTCAGGCAGAAGGCGGGCACGAGGGCCGGAGCGTCCGCCGCCTCGAGGGAGCGCAGGGCGCCGACGAGCATCTCGTACAGGTGCTCGTTGGCGTGGCGCTCCTGGGATATCTGGTCGACCACCTCGAGCAGGGTGAAGGCCTTCTGGACGCGCGACAGGTCCTCGCGAACCGCCCGGAAGCCGTCGATCACCTCCACCTGGGTGACCGTGTCGAGCTCCCGGCCCTGCCAGCACTGCACGGCCACGTGGCTGAGCGGCTCGAGACGTCCGCCGAACTTCGAGGTCGTGCGCCGGATCCCCTTCGCGACCGCCCTCACCTTGCCGTGCGACCTGGTGACCATCGTCACGATGCGGTCCGCCTCGCCGAGGCGCAAGGTGCGCAGCACCACACCCTCCTCGCGGTACAGGCTCACCGGCCGGCCTCCGTGTCGTCGCCGGTGGTGTCGCTCTTCGGGAGCTCCTCTCCGAGCGTGCTCCTCGGGCCCCCGGCGCTCGCCGTGTCGTCGCCGCTGTGCACCTGGATGCCGGGCTCGGGATCGTAGGGCCGCCGGTCCGGTGTGGTGCGACCCCCGAGCAGGTTGCCCAGGGCGATCATCCCCACGATCGCCGCCGCGGTGACCAGTACCCCTATGGCGGCCGTGACCCCCGCGATCGACATGACGATCAGCCCGCCGAACACCGCCAGCCCGAGCAACCAGCCGGCTGCCTTCACCGGCACCCCGAGCGCGTGCCGCTCGGATTGCGCCCGGCCGGCCGCTCAGCTGCTCGCATGACCGCGTACCTTCCCGAATCGCCGCTCGCGGCTCTGGTACTCGGCGACGGCCTCGAAGAGGTGCCGGCGGCGGAAGTCGGGCCAAAGCACCTCGGTGAACACCAGCTCCGAGTACGCGAGCTGCCACAGCAGGAAATTGGAGATCCGATACTCGCCGGAGGTGCGGATCACCAGGTCGGGATCGGGCATCTCGGGAAAGTAGAGGTGGCGCCGAAGTGCGCGCTCGTCGACCTGGTGGGCGGATACACCGGCTGCCACCAGGGACTTCACGGCGTCGATGATCTCTGCTCGACCGCCGTAGTTGAACGCCATCGTGAGCGTCATCGTCCGGTTGGCCGCGGTGAGGGCGACCGACTCGTCCATACGGCTGATCACCCTTCTCGGCACCCTCCAGTCCCGTCGTCCGGCGAAACGGATCCGCACGCCTTTTTCGTGCAGCTCGTCGCGGCGGCGCACGAGGAGCGACTCGTTGAACCCCATGAGGTAGCGGACCTCGTCGCGGGGCCGGCGCCAGTTCTCGGTCGAGAAGGCGAACATCGTCAACCACTCGATGCCGATGTCCAGCGCGCCGTTCACGGTGTCGAGCAGCGCCTCCTCCCCTGCCGCGTGGCCCTCGGTGCGAGCAAGGCCCCGCCTGGCAGCCCATCGGCCGTTGCCGTCCATCACGCAACCCACGTGCTTCGGCACGCGGTCGAGGTCGATCCCTTCGACGTGAGACCGGCCGAGAGAGGAGGCCACGGACCGAAACTACGCGAAGCGAGGCGGCCGCAGCCGCCTCGCTTCGTAGAACTTTGGATCTAGGGAACGTTGCTCGCGGGCCGATGCACAGGCCCGGGGCACCGGAGGGCTCAGAGGCGTCGCACCTTCGTCGCCTGGGGGCCCTTCGCCCCGTTGGTCGACTCGAAGTCCACCCTCTCGCCTTCTACGAGCTCGCGGTAGCCAGTTCCATCGATCGCCGAGAAGTGGACGAACACGTCGGGCGAGCCGTCGTCGGGTGTGACGAAGCCGTAGCCCTTCGTCGAGTTGAACCACTTCACAGTTCCTTCAGCCATGGGGCATGCCCCTCTCTCTCCACGCACGTAAACAGACCTGGGAGACAGAAGCGTCAACCCACAACGGCGCAAGGCCCTGCGTGATCCACCAAGCGCGCCCTTATCTTAGCCTCCGGGCGAGGGCGGCGACTAGGGGACTCCGACCCGCCCGCCACATCCGGGCATCCCGTCGGTCGGAGTGCCCGGCGACCCGGCGAGGCAGGAGGCCCAGCGGACCCTGCGCACCAGGCGGCGCTACCGTCGGTCCGAGTGCCTGAGCAACCCGGCCCGCTTGCAGACTCCATCGGGCGACAGCTGGAGGACCTGGCGCGTGCCCTGCCCGGAGGCGGCGAGCGCCGGCCTGGTCAGGTGGAGATGGCCGAGAGGGTCGCCGCCGCGATCGAGGAGGGCCGCCATCTGGTGGTGCAGGCGGGCACCGGCACGGGGAAGTCCCTCGCGTACCTCCTCGCTGCCGTGCGCTCGGGCCGCAAGGTCGTGGTGGCCACGGCCACGAAGGCTCTCCAGGACCAGCTGGCGCAGAAGGACCTGCCCTTCATCGCCGGACACCTCGGCGCCGCGCGCGAACCGCACGACAGGCGGGCTGACGCGCCGCCGACGAGCTCACTGGGCGACTTCACCTTCGCGGTCCTGAAGGGACGCTCCAACTACCTGTGCCGCCAACGCGCCGCGGAGGTCGCCGGCACCAGCTCGCAACGCCAGATCTTCGACGGGGCCCCGGGCTACGAAGACGAAGGGGGCGAGGTCGACCTCGGCGGACGAGACGCCGAACCATCGGACGCCGGCTCGGAGCCGGCCGACCTGCGTCCGGAGCCGGACGGTCTTGCGATCGAGCTCAACGGTCCAGGCCCACTTCCGCCCGGCCGTCCCGACGAGCCCGCATCGACGCGAGCCGGTGCGTTCGCACCAAGCCCCGACCCGCAGCCCGCCGGCCTCGGTCGCTTCGGCTCCCAGATCCGTCGCATACTCCGTTGGGCGGAGGACTCCGAGAGCGGTGACGCTGCCGAGCTGGACTTCGAGCCCGATGCGCGGGCTTGGGCGGCGCTCTCGGTGTCGGCGCGCGAGTGTCCGGGCGCCTATCGCTGCCCATCGGGTCCGGTCTGCTTCGCCGAGCGTGCCCGTGCGATCGCGGCGGCTTCCGACATAGTCGTGGTCAACACCCACCTCTACGCGACCCACGTTGCGAGCGGAGGCGCTGTGCTACCCGACCACGACGTGCTCGTCCTCGACGAAGCGCACGCCGTCGAGGACGTGATGAGCGCCGGTCTAGGGGTCGAGTTCTCCGCCGGCAGGCTGCGCGCGGTCGCGCTCTCGGCGCGCGGCCTTCTCGGGCGCGACGACGCCGGGCTCGTCGATGCGGTCTCCGACGCGGCCGGCCAGCTCGAGAACGTGCTCCAGGCGCTGGTGGGAAGGAGGGTGACGCCGAGCGGCGGCGGAGGTGACCCGAGCGGCGGCGAGCTGGAGAGGGTGCTCGCGCTCGCCCGCGGACGCGTCGAGGGGGTGGCGGCGAGGCTCCGACGCGCCGGCGACAATGGCGGCGGTGGCGGTGACGAAGGCCACCAAGACGAGGAACGGCGGGTTCGTGCCCTGCTCGGTGCCGGCCACCTCCTCGAGGACCTCCACCAGATCGAGACCTCCGGCGAGGACCACGTGGCGTGGGTGGAGTCCTCCGGCCCGGGTGGTCGCTTCGCGACCCTACGGCTCGCGCCGGTGGAGGTGGGGCCCCTCCTCGCAGCCCGGCTGTGGCCGGAGGTGACAGGGATCCTGACGTCTGCCACAGTGCCGCCGCTCATCGAGGCGACGCTCGGCCTCCCCGAGGAGTGCACCGATCGCGTCGACGTCGGCAGCCCCTTTCCGTACCAGCACTGCGCACTGCTGTATTGCCCGACGGATCTGCCCGACCGCCGGAACCCGGGGTCCGAAGAGGCCGTCCAGCTCGAGCTGCACCGGTTGATAGAAGCGGCGGGTGGTCGCACCCTGGCGCTGTTCACCAGCTGGCGAGCCATGAAGGCCGCCGTCGAGGTGCTGCGCCCGCAGCTGCACTACACGTTGCTCGCGCAGAACGACCTCCCGAAGGCCAAGCTCCTCGAGGCCTTCCGCAGCGAGGAGTCGGCGTGCCTCTTCGCCACGATGTCCTTCTGGCAGGGAGTCGACGTGCCCGGCGCGACCTTGAGCGTGGTCGCGATCGACAGGTTGCCGTTCGGAAGGCCCGACGACCCGCTCCTCCAGGCGCGGCGCGAGCGGGCCGGGGAGGGCGCGTTCAGGCTCGTCGACCTGCCTCGCGCCGCCATGCTCCTCGCCCAGGGGACCGGGCGGCTGATCCGGTCGTCGTCCGACTCCGGTGTCGTGGCGGTGCTCGACCGCCGGCTCGCCACCGCCGGCTACGGCGGGGTACTGCGAGCCGCGTTGCCCCCGATGCGCTTCACGACCCGGAGGGAGGAGGCCATGGCCTTCCTCGCCTCGATCCACGCGTCACGCGCGTAGGACCTGGGACGATCGGCGGCAGGCTCGGATCAGTAGCCCAGGCGCTCGATGGCCTCGGGACGGTCCTGCCAGCGTCGCTCGACCCCTACGTGCAGCTCGAGGAAGGCGCCCGGAGGCAGCTGCTCGCGCACGGCCGTGCCGACGTCTTTGAGCAGCTCACCCCCGTGGCCGATCACGATGCCCTTCTGCGACTCGCGCTCGACGAGGATCTCCACGCGCACCCGCGGCCATTCCCACTCGCTCACACGGCAGGCGATCGAATGGGGCAGCTCCTCTCGCACCCTCGCCAACAGCTGCTCGCGCACGAGCTCCGCCACCCAGAACGCCTCGGGCACGTCGCTGACCGTGTCCTCCCCGTAGTACGGCGGTCCCTCTCCGAGACGCGCGATCACCGCGTCGACCAACGCGTCGACCCCCTCGCCTGTGGCGGCCGACACCGCGAAGTACTCGATCCCGAGCTCCGCACTGCCCACGGCCTCGCGGGGAGCGTCATCCCCTGTACCCTCGCCGTCGTCGTCGTCGCTTGCGTCACCGGAGGCCGTTTCGTCGCCGAGTGCTCCCTCGAGCACCTCGTGCGCGGCGGCGAGCTGCGCCAGTACCTCGGCCGGGGTCGCAAGGTCGATCTTGTTGACCGCCACGATCAGGCTGCGAACCCAGGCCGGCTCCCGCTGCACCCGGCGGCACGACAGAGCGGCGCGCTCGAGCACCATGCGGTCCCCTGGACCGAGCGGGGCGGTGGCGTCGAGCACGGCCACCACCACGTCGAGGTCGTCGAGGGCCCCTACCACCAGCTCGTTGAGCCGGCGCCCGAGGGCGCTGCGCGGGCGGTGGAGCCCAGGGGTGTCCACGAACACGGCCTGGACACCGGGGCGGTGCAGCACCCCGCGCACCGGCCGTCGGGTGGTGTTGGGCTTGGCGGAAGTGATGGTGACCTTGGTGCCTAGGACCCGGTTGACGAGGGTGGACTTCCCGACGTTCGGGCGCCCGACGACGGTGACGAACCCCGAGCGGAACCCGGTTGCGCCCGTCACCGAACAGGGGCTCAGTCGCTGGCAGCGGGGGCGCCGCTGCCGGCGGTGCGCTCCGAGGGAGCGGCCAGGCGGACCACGCGGATGCGCCCGATGCGGTTCCCCTGCACCTTCTCCGCCACGAGCCGCACCCCGCCGGTCTCTACCGATTCGCCCTCCCCCGGGACCCTGCCGAGAAGGTTGAACAGCAGCCCGCCGACGGTGTCCCAATCGCCCTCGGGCAGCTCGGTCTGCGCCAGCTCGTTGAGGTCGTCGACGTCGAGGCGGGCGCTCACGGACAGCTCGCCGTTGCCGAGGCGCTCCACCGGTGGCTCCTCGACGTCGTACTCGTCGACGATCTCCCCGACGAGCTCCTCTATCAGGTCCTCCAGGGTCACGAGCCCAGCGGTCCCGCCGTACTCGTCGACGACTATCGCCATGTGGTACTGCCGCTCCTGCATCTCGCGCATGAGCCTCGACACCCGTTTGGTCTCGGGCACGAAATGGGGTTCGCGCACGAACTGTCGCACCGGGGTGTCACTGTTCTGTTCGCGCTCGGCGCGCACGAGATCCTTGGTGTAGGCCACACCGACGATGTTGTCGACGTTCTGCGCGTAGACCGGCAACCTGCTATAGCCCGCGGCCATGGCAGTGCCGAGCGTCTCCGAAACAGTCCGCTCGGCCTCCACGGAGCACATGTCGGGGCGGGGCACCATCACCTCCCGCACGATCGTGTCGCCGAACTCGATGATCGAGTGGATGAGGGCGCGTTCGTCGGTCTCGATTACTTCGTCCTCGAGCGCTACGTCCGCCATCGCCAGCAGCTCGGACTCACTCACGCCCGCATGGCGTCCCCTGGGACCCACGAGCAGGTTGGCCAGGCCGATCAATGCCTTCGAGACGAAGCGGATGGGCGGGAACTTGACCACGGCGGTGACGATCGGCGCCGAGAACAAGGCGGATCTCTCGGGATTGTGCACCGCCCAGTTCTTCGGGAGCGCCTCGGCGAGCACGAAGATGACGATCACTTCGAACACGGTGGCGATGAGCACTCCGAGAGCGCCGAACCATCGGTCGGCGAGTATCCCGACCAGTGTGGCGGTCACGAGCTGAGAAATGAGCACCATTAGGAGAACCGGGTTCAAGAAGCCCTCGGGGTGCTCGACGAGCTTCACCAGCTGGCGGGCCCCGCGTCTGCGGTCTTCTGCGAGCGACATCGCCTTCACCCTGCTCGTGCGCGTGAGGCTGGTCTCGGCGAGCGCCAGGCCCGCCGACGCGAACAACAGCACCACGATCACCGCTATGAGGATCCAGTCCGTGGACCGGAACCGCGAAGCGGCCAACAAGCCGAAGTGGGAGCCGATCTCTGGCACGACTAGCTCCCTAGCTCACCGAACGGTGGAAGCGGTCGAGCAGCTGCTGCTCGCGCCGCTCCATGCGCTCGGCCTCGTCGTCCGCCTCGTGATCCATGCCGAGGAGGTGAAGCAGGCCGTGGACGACCAGCAGCGCGACCTCGTCCTCGAAGGGGACCGCGTGTTCGGACGCGTTACGCGCAGCCACCGACGGGCACACGACCACGTCGCCGAGCAACACAGGCACCTCGCCCTCGTCGCCTGGCAACGCCCCGCCTGGTCCGGTTCCGCCTTCGTCAGGGGACCTCCCGCCGTGGTCGGGCTCGTCGTCGATGGGGAACGCGAGGACGTCCGTCGGCCCGCTCTCGCCGAGGAAGCGCTCACGCAACTGAGCGATCGTCGGCTCGTCGACGAAGAGCAGCGACACCTCGACGTCCTCCTTCACCGCCTGGGCGTCGAGCACCGAGCGTGCCAGGCGTGTCCAGCGCGCCAGCTCCACCGGGTGCTCCGACTGCTCGTCCGCAGCGAATACGTCAACCGCCATCGCCCTGAGTCTCATAAGCGTGCACGATGTCGGCCACGATGCGAGCGCGTACGACGTCGTGCCGGGTGAGCTGCACGAACTCCACGTCGTCCACGCCGCCGAGCACCTTCTCCAGGCCGGCGAGACCCGACCTCCCGCCGGGAACGTCGATCTGGGTCACGTCCCCTGTCACCACCACCTTCGACTTGAAGCCGATCCTCGTGAGGAACATCTTCATCTGCTCCGGCGAGGTGTTCTGGGCCTCGTCGAGGATGATGAAGCTGCGGTTGAGGGTGCGGCCGCGCATGTACGCCAAAGGGGCGACCTCGATGGTCCCGCGCTCGAGCAGCTTCTGTGCGCCTTCGGGGCCGAGCAGGTCGTAGAGGGCGTCGTAGAGCGGGCGAAGGTAGGGATCGACTTTCGCCATCATGTCGCCGGGGAGGAAACCGAGCCGCTCTCCCGCCTCGACGGCGGGCCGCGTCAGGATGATCCGGTCTACCTCTCGCTCCTGGAGGGCCTGGACGGCGAGCGCGACCGCAAGGAAGGACTTTCCCGTGCCGGCCGGGCCTATGCCGAATGTGACCACATTGGAGCCGATGGCGTCGGTATACCGCTTCTGCCCCGCTGTCTTGGGGCGCACGGTTCGGCCCCTCGCCGATCGGAGCACCTCGGTGGTCATCACCTCGGACGGGCTCACGTCGTCCTTCACCATGGCGATGGTGCGGTCGACGTCCGAGGCGTCGAAGCGCTGGCCGCGTTCGAGCAGCTCGACGAGCTCGTCGAAGAGCCGGCCCACCCGCTCGGCTTCGGAGCCCTCGATCGTGATCTCGTTTCCCCGGACCACGATGCTCGTCCCGCCGAACGCTTCCTCGATCAACCTGAGCAACTCGTCACGCTGGCCGAGTAGGCCGACCATGAGGTGGTTGCCGGGAACGAGGATCTTGACCTGGGTGGGCGGCACTGGCGTTCTCACCGCGAGGCTACCAGCGCGAGGCCTGTTCAACCCGGTGGCCAACCGAGACGCCTGCCGCCGAGGACGTGCAGATGGAGATGAGGGATCGTGTTGGCCGCGTCTTCACCGACGTTGAACACCAGTCGGTAGCCGCGCTCGGAGATGCCTTCGCTGGCGGCCACGTGCTGCGCGGCTAGGACCATCCGGACGAGCAACTCACCGTCGCCCGCGCCGAGTGCCGAGGCGTCGGTGATGTGCCGGCGCGGGATCACCTGCACGTGAACAGGAGCCTGCGGATTGATGTCCCGGAACGCGACGATCTCGTCTGTGCTGTGGACCACGTCCGCCGGGACGTCGCCCGAGACGATGCGGCAGAAGATGCAGTCGGGGTCGCTCACCTTGACGCGCTCAGTGTTTGCTGCCCTTGGATTCTCTGGAGCTCGCGCTCTTCGGCTCGGGGTAGAGGTGCTCCAGGCTCCCGGGCGCGATGCGGCTCGCCTCGATGAACCCTTCGACGTCCTCGTGCTTGAGCCGGATCACCCGACCGAACTTGTACGCCGGCACCGCCCCCTCGTCTATGAACCGGTAGAGGCTGCGCAGGGTCACTCCCAAGAAGGCTGAGGCCTCCTTTGTGGTCATCCAGCTGATCTGTTCGGTCATCGGGACGGCTCGCTCATGGTTCCCCCCTCGCAGGCTCACGATGCCTCGCATCGCCACGTGCTGTCTCAAGCTATCTGATGCTTGTGACACCCTGGCGTCGCGGGCCCGAGCAGGCAGCAGCCCGCCGCCTCCGGCCGACGCGCCGGCGAAAGGGCCGCACGCGGGCTCGAGCCCGCTTCAAACTGCGGAGGCAGACGTGACAGAAGAGGAGACAGAGAGGTGCTGAGGCGGGGGACGGCCGGCGCTGAGGCGGGTCAGACCCCGACGCGCAGTCCCAGCTCGTCGAGCCGGCGGCTCATGGCGTCGGGGGTGACGCCGAACAGGCAGGCGATAGCGCGGATGTCCTCGCCCCGGATCGTGATCATGCGCCCGTTGAAGTCCTGTCGCTGCACCTGGATCATGCTGAGGAAGCGCCTGAGCAGGTCGCGTTCGGGGCCACTGACCGCGTTGAGCTTGGACAGGTCGACGGTGACCTTCTCGTCGCCGTCCCAGGGCCGAAGCTGCCTTCGCACCCGTCCGGGGCTCTCGCCCTCGGTGCTGCCATTGCCCTCGCCGTCAGCGCCCTGCGCCGCCCAGCGGTCGGCGTTGTCGTCCTGGGGCAGCAACTGGTCGACCGGAACGTCATAGAGCTTCGCCAGGCGCTGTAGACGCGGAACCGAGATGGCCCTCTCTCCGCGCTCGTACGCGCCGAGGACAGAGGCTTTGAACTCCTGATCCGACATCGCCTCCACCGCCTGGAGCGAGAGCCGCATCTGCTTGCGCACCGCGCGCAGGCGTGAGCCGACCGCCCTGGCGTAGGCGGCTCGAGCCGACTCCTCCTGCTCGTCGTCTTCCGTCAAGGCCGTCTGGTTGATCATTACCCTCGATCCTTCTCTATGTGGCGGTGCACGCGCTCTTCTCGCTGACCGTCCTGGTACCGTCCAGAGGACCTCGGGATCTTGCCCCCGTTTCCACCCGACTGACCCAGGTCCCTACCGTACCCGTCGGCCCGACTCCGGCCCGTGGGCACACCCATAGTGTTGCTCACTCAGCGTGGTGATTGCAAGCCTTACCTTTGCGAGCAGGTGCAATGACCCCGTCGCGCAGGGCGCACAGCAAGTACCCGGCAGCCACCGCCGCCGTCTCGGCCCGCAGGACCCGGGGTCCGAGCCCTACCAACCGGTCGGCGAGGCCGAGCTCCGACTCGTCCCAGCCGCCCTCCGGCCCGACTGCGAGAGCGGTCGTGCCCGAGACGGGCGGAGCTCCCCCGGGCTGCGCCAGCGCGAGAGGTCCCGAACCCCCCGGGGCGGAGACCCCGCCAAGCTCCGCCGCCAGCTCCGCCAGCGGCAGCACCCCTTCCACGGACGGCAGCCACGCCCGCCGGCTCTGGGCTGCGGCCAATCGGGCCACGCGACGCAGCCGCTCGACAGCACGCGCCGCGCGCTCGTGCTCCCAGCGCACCACCGAGCGCGCCGAGCGCACCATCACCACCCGGTCCACCCCCTGCTCGGTCAGCTTCTGCACGACCCACTCCGGCCTGTCGCCCTTGGTGGGGACGAACCCGATGCATACCGGTTCGGCGGGGCGCTGCTCGTGCCGGAGAGGCCCGTCGGGCTCGAGCGAGCGCGACGGGTCGCTGCCGGCCCTGTACCGACAGACGCGCCAGGCGCCTTCGCCGTCGGAGGCGATCACGGTCTCGCCCGGCCGCAGCCTGAGCACCTGGGCGAGGTGGTGAGCGTCATCGCCGTGCGGCTCCGGCGAGGCGAGGTCCGCGACGAACACCTGCGCCGCTGCCGCCACTTCGGCGGGCCCGCTCAGTGCGATCGGGCCGGCTGGCCGCAACGGGCTGATCAGCCGAACGCGGAGCGCAGGCGCGACTTGAGCCCCGCCTCGGTCTGAGCAACCTGCTCGCCACGCTCGGCCGCCATGCGCCAGAGCATCTCCTCGTGGGCCTTGGTTAGCCCCGTGGGGGTGTCCACGACGATCTCGACGAGGATGTCTCCTCGTCCTCTACCTCGCACGTGGGGGACGCCGCGGCCGCGCAAGCGGATCACGTGACCGGACTGGGTTCCCGCGGGGATGGAAAGGATCTCCTCGCCGTCGAGCGTCGAGAAGCCCACCGACGTTCCGAGAGCAGCCTGGATCATCGACACGTGGACGCGGGAGTGGAGGTCGTCGCCCGCACGCGCGAAACGCTCGTCCTCGCGCACCGAGAGGTGGACGTACAGGTCGCCAGGCGGCCCGCCTCGTGGCCCCGCAGCCCCACGGCCCGACAGGCGCATCGTCGAGCCGTGATCGACTCCCGCAGGTACGGCGACTTGGTAGGTGCGGCTCTCCATCCGCCTGCCATCTCCGCGGCAGGTCGGGCAAGGCGATCCGATGATCTCTCCCATGCCCTGGCACCGTCTGCACGGCGAGGTGGTCACGACCTGGCCCAGGATCGACTGGCGGACGCGTCGCATCTCGCCGGTCCCGTCGCAGTCCGGGCAACGGATCGCGCTCGTGCCTTGGCGTGCTCCCGACCCCGCGCACGTGTCGCAAGCCACAGGGACATCCACCGCGACGTCCTTGTGGGCGCCGAACACGGCCTCTGTGAGCTCGAGCTCCAGGACGACCTCAGCGTCGGCACCCCTGACCGGCCCCGACCTGCTCGCAGCGCCACCCATGGCCCCGCCGAAGAAAGCGTCGAAGAGACCACCAAGGCCGGAGCCGAAGAAGGGGTCCGCGCCCACCGAGCCCATCTGCTCGGGCCCGTAGCGGTCATAGCGCGCGCGGCGTTCGGGGTCGCGAAGGACCTCGTAGGCGCGGCTCACCTCCTTGAAACGCGCCTCGGCGTCGGCGTCACCCCCGGTGGAATCGGGGTGCAGCTCCCTGGCCATGCGCCTGTAGGCGCGCTTGATCTCCTCGTCCGAGGCGTCAGGTCTCACTCCGAGCAGCGCGTAGTAATCAGTTGCCACCGCTGCCACCATCCTTGGAGCCCCTGCGCGCGCTGCTAGAGGTGCGCCGGCGCCCGGCCTTGGCCTCTCCGCTCAATTGCTCACCGAGCTGTTCGCCCACGATCTGCACGGCGGCGAGAGCGCGGGGGTAATGCATGCGCGTGGGACCGAGCACTCCGACGGTGCCTGCGTTCTCGCCTTCGACGAACACCGGCGCTACGACCAGAGCGCAAGCCGCCAGCGGCTCGAACCCGTGCTCGGTGCCGATCGCCACGGAGAGCCCCCGGTCCAAGATGTCCTCCACGAGCTCCACCACCACGAGCTGTTGCTCGAGGATCGAGAGCACCGACCGCACCGTCTCGACCGCGTCGAACGCAGAGGCCATCGAGGAGGAGCCTCCGACGAAGACGTGCTCGTTGTCGCTCGAGGCCGAGAGCCTCGACAGGCCCTCCTCGGCGAGCTCGACGACCAAATCGAGCGAGAGGTCGCCGGTGGGTGGCACTGTGCGGATGTGTCCGAGGGTGCTGCCACGCACGTGCGCCGTCAGATGTGAGGCTGCATCTGTGATCGCTGTCTCCGACGTGTCGGCGGGGAGCTCGAGCGTGATCTTCTCCACGGCACCATCGGAAAGGACAGCCATGAGCAGCACCACTCCTGCCGTCAAGGGCACCATCTGCACTGCCCTGACGGTGGCGACGCTGTGGTCGGGCCCCACGACGACCGCGGCGTAGTCGGTGAGGTGCGCGAGCAGGCCGCTCGTGCGCCCGAGCAGGTCCTCCACCTCGCCGTGGACGTGAGCGAAGAACCGCCTTACCTCCTGGCGCCTGGCCGAGTCGAGGACACCGGGACGCGCGAGGTGGTCGACGAAGAACCGGTACCCCTTGTCGGTGGGGATCCGCCCGGCGCTCGTGTGCGGCTGGACCAGGTAACCCTCGCTCTCGAGCGCCGCCATCTCGCTGCGGACCGTCGCCGAGGACACCTCCACGCCCGGCGTACCCGTCACGTGGGCCGACCCGACCGGTTGTGCCGTATCCACGTACTCGGACACGACGGCGTTCAGGATCGCCGCCTTGCGGTCGTCGAGGGTGGGCTCCGCCTTCCCCCCGGCGGCGCGGTCCTTCGGTGGTGTGCCCTTGGGGCTCGGCGATTCGGTCTTGGATGGCATGGGGTCGTCTGTCGTCGCTCGTGCGGTCGTAACTGGTCGTAGCTGGTGCTGCCGTAGCCGGTTGCTGTCGTTCTGGTGCAGGTTGCTGGGCCTGGCGGCCGGGCCCGGGGGGTCTCTGGCACTCGATTCTACCGAGTGCTACCGCCTTCTCCCTGGTCCCCCTCCGGCCTGCGCGGGCGGCGCCGGCCGGCCGAGGCCCTGGCCGCCTGGGCCTTCGCCTGCACCCCCGGCATCAGCTTGAAGACATAGAGCGCAGAGAGGGCTGCGCAGCCCGCTATGACGACCAGCGGCACGATGTCGAAGCGGTTCGCCACAGACACGCTCGCGGTTACCGCCAGGGCGCCGAAGACGGCGACGCCCGCCCCCCCTAGCACCCTCGCCCCTCGCAACCGGAAGGGCCGGTGCTCGTCCGGGAGACGCCCGCGCAGCCTCGCCACGCAGAAAGCCGCGACCGCGTAGATCATCGCTTCCAGCGCAGCCCCGACCGCCACGAGCACCTCCCACGAACCGCTGGCAGCCACCACCAACGCCACCGCCAGCGACACCGAGCCGAGGCCCACCACCGGGACCCAGGGCACCGCCCGGTCGTTGAGCCTCGCCAACGCCGGCGGCAGGCTCCCTTCTCTTGCGGTCGCGTAGATGAAGCGCGACGCAGTGATGAAGCCTCCGTTGAACGTGTTCAGAGCCGTGATCGCGGTGATGACGGCCATCAGCCAGACTCCTGCACGGCCCATGGCCGCTCGCCCGAGAAGCAGCTGGGGATACGCGAGGTGGAGCTGGTACGAGGTCAGTACGTGGCTCATCGCCGTCGTCATGAGCGCGCACACCCCGAAGAGGAGCAGCACCGCGATGAACATCCCCCGGTGCACGTGCTCAGGTCTCCGCACCTCCTCCGCACTGGTGGTGACCCATTCGAAGGCGCTGTAGAGGAACACCCCCAGCGCCACCGCCTCGACGAAGTCCCCTGCGCTGTGACCGTGCAGCGGGGACAGGGGGAACGAGAGGGGATGCGGGCTCCGCACGAGAGCGGTGGCGGCCACGAGCACGCTCACGGCGAGGACCGTGTACGTGGCGAGGTCCTGGACGCTTCCGGCCACACGGACACCACGTAGGTTCGACGCCACTGCCAGGGCGATTAGCGCGACTATCCACGCAGCTGAGACCCACTTGGACTGGCTCAGCACGTGGGCGATGGCCGAACCCACGATGAAGGCGTCCGCGGCGATGACGAGCACGATCGTCGTCATGTACGTGAAAGTGATCAACAAGGCGGCTCGGTCGTCCATCGACCTCTTCATGTAGAGGCGGATCGCCGCAGCCGTCGGGAACATGCCGTTGAGCTCGCCGAAGAACCCCCACGCCACCAAGGCGAGCAAGCCGGCCACGGCCACGGCTATCCAGCCTGAGTCCCCCGCGACGTACGCCACGAGGCCCGCGGCGGCCAGGTACTCCAGGGCGGCGAACGCGAGGCCCGTGGACGTCGAGACGACGGTGCGCAGGCCGATGGCCCTGCGAAGCTCCCCCGCCGGCGAGCTCATCTCGGCCCTCTTCGAGGGCAAAGATGAGCAGGCTGCTGTGCCCATGGTTCGCTCGCCGGAGGCGAGCTCACGTGTCGAGGAAGACGACCATCGACATGGCGTCGAGGCGCATCACGTCCTCCTGCGAACCTGCCAGCTTGATCTCGCCGGACATGTACTTCTCCGAGGGGTTGAGGTCCCCCCAGAAGAGGTCAGCGAAGTCCTCGCTGGTCGCGCTGACCACGAGATCCGCGCTGCCCTCGGTGCCCTCGACGAGCTCCAACAACTCCCGGTCACGCACGGTCACGGTGAACCTTTCACCCGTGTCGGTCGCGACGAGGTGGACGACCCGGTCCCAGCCACGCAGCATCCTCCTCAGGCGCTCGTTCTCGTTGCAGCGGGCGCGCCAGTCCGCGTAGGCCTCTGCGATCTCCTCGCCGGTTGCCACTCCTGCTCCGGCCTCAGTGGCCGAGCGCGGCCATGACCTCGGCCGCGGCACGCTCGCCAGACGAGATCGCGCCGTCGATGTACCCACACCATTCGAACGCCGTCTCCGTGCCCGCCCAGTGCACGGGCCCCACCGGCTCGCGCAGAGCGGGGCCGAAACCAGTCAGGGCCCATGGGCTCATGACGGTGACCGGGCCCCCGAGTGTGAACTGCTCTGCGGGCCAGTCCTGCTCTATGAGCTCGACCGGCTCGGCGGCCTTCGGCCCGAAGGCGCGCGCCAGGTCGCCGAGCAGGGCCTCGTGCCGCGCTGGGTGGCTCATCGAGGCGACCACCTGATACTCGTTTCCCGCGACGAACCCGACGATGACTCCGTGTGAGGCGTCCTCGGGCGAGTCGTCGAAGGTGAGCCGCAGCGCCCCCTCGGAGGCGACGAGCTGGCCGTTGAGCCCCTCGTCGCGCCAGAAGGGCGTCTCGTACACCGCGTGCACCTTCCACACGCGGCCCATCGGGGACCGCATGGCCAAGTGGTCGCGCTGGGCCGGCAGCCGCGGCGACCAATGGATCCGGGAGGACAGCACTGGCGACATCGCTACGACGGCCCTCTGCGCGCGCACGCGAAACGCCTGGGTCCTCTGGGTCCTCGGGTCGCCCACGGCCTGCGGACCTGGGGCGATCGTGGCCACGACACTCTCTGATCCGTGGTCCACCCCGGACACCGGAGAGGACAGCACGACCCTGTCGCCCAGCTCCTCGGCGATGCGCAGGGCGAGCTGTTGGGCGCCGCCGCAGAAGCGACTTTCCTGAGCGCCTCCAGTCGTCCTCGCGAGGTTCATCAACCCACCGCCGGAGTGCAGGTAGAAGAGTGTGAACAACAGGGACATCTCCCCCGGCTCGGCACCGAAGATCCCCTTAACGGCGGTTGCGATCATGGATCTGGCGCCCGGGGACTCGACGTGAGTGGAGAGCCACGAGCCGAGGGTCTGCGAGTCGAGCTCCTCGGCATCGGCAGCCTCCCAAGGAGCGCGCACCGGCACCTCGCGGCAGGCCAGGTCGAGGTCGAAGATCGCCTCCACTCCCTCGGCAGCGGCAGCGGGATCCGACGTGGGCACGAGCCCCGCGTAAGTGTGGCGCGCGCCGTCGCGCACCTCCACGCATTCGCCGGTCGTGAACGTTGGGAAGGTCGCGACACCGAGCTCGTCCGCGAGCTCGCCCAGGCGGTCCTGGCCGGGCCCGATCCACTGGCCACCGTGGTCCACGACGGCGCCCGAGTCGCTCGCCTCTGTCCAGACGCGCCCGCCGACCCTGTCTCGTGCCTCCACGACGACGACGTCCACTCCGGCGGCCGCGAGCACGCGCGCTGCCGACAAGCCCGCGTAGCCCGCGCCCAGCACCAGCACCTCGCACTCGCGGTCCGCCGGGTCGGTCACGGTGCGCCACGCCGACCGGTCGCCGAAGACATCGGAGACTTCACTGGCGCAAACGGTAGATCGCCCGGGGTCCAGGGTAGGTAGCCTCTTCGAAGGACCTGTCGACAGGACGTAGGGACGACTTGATGAGCGACGTAGCGCAAGGACCCGACTGGTGGCTCGCCTCGGACGGCAAGTGGTACCCGCCCGACCTGCGCGAGAGGGCCGGGAACGCGCTCGTAGCCCCGCAGGGGGCCGACGAGCAGGTTGCGCCCGACTGGTGGCTCGCCTCGGACGGCAAGTGGTACCCGCCTGCGCTGCTCCTCGATGTGACCGAGACCGAGAGCGGAGCCCACATCTACACAGGCGAGGCCGCCCCGATCGTGAGGCGCTCCAGCGAGGAGGAGGCTTCGCTGTTCCGCCGTTACCTGGGCTTCGAGCCGGAGTTGGGGCTGCAGGTCGCGATCAGGCCGGAGCTGAGGGAGCCTCTTCGAAAGGGCACCTCGGACCGGTCGCCCGCGCGGAGGCCCCGAGTCAGCGAGCGCGCCTCCCAGGGTGGTCCGGCGGGCCCCCAGCCTTTGGGTGATGCGCCTTCGGGTGATCCGGCGGACGCCGAGCTCGAGGCCTGGAACGCGTGGGAGGCCTCGAAGGACGAGCTCGAGGAGTCCGAGCCCAGAGGGCCGAAGCACGCCAAGGGGCGCCGCTGGCTGCGCTAGCCCCCAGGGAGGGCTCAGTCCTCGAGACGGAGGGCTGATATGAACGCCTCCTGGGGCACCTCCACTCGCCCGATCGACTTCATCTTCTTCTTGCCCTCCTTCTGACGCTCGAGGAGCTTGCGCTTTCGCGTCACGTCACCGCCGTAGCACTTGGCGATGACGTCCTTGCGCTTGGCTTTCACGGTCTCTCGCGCGACTATGCGCCCTCCGATCGCGGCCTGGATGGGGACGTCGAAGAGTTGGCGCGGGATCAGCTCGCGCAGCTTCTCCGTCATCCTCCTCCCGTACGACTCGGCCTGCGAGCGGTGGACGACTGTCGAGAAGGCATCCACGGGCACCTGGTTGATGAGAAGGTCGACCTTGACCAGGTTGGCCGTCTGGTACCCCTCCGACTCGTAATCCAGGCTGGCGTAGCCCTTCGTGCGGCTCTTGAGCTGGTCGAAGAAGTCGACGACGACCTCGGCGAGCGGGATCCGGTACAGGAGCTCGACGCGCTCGGGAGACAGGTACTCCATACGCTCGAGCTCGCCGCGTCTCGTCTGGCAGAGATCCATGACACTGCCCACGAACTCGGAGGGGACGATGAGCGTGGCCTTGAGCATGGGTTCGTCGACGTGGTCGAGGATCCCCGCAGAGGGCATGTCGCTCGGATTGTCGAACCGGACCTCACTGCCGTCGGCAAGCCACGCCAGGTAGGCCACCGATGGGGCCGTTGCGATGAGCGACAGGTCGAATTCCCGCTCGAGCCTCTCCCGCACGATGTCCATGTGCAGCAGGCCGAGGAAACCGCACCGGAAACCGAAGCCGAGCGCGCCCGAGGACTCGGGCTCGTAGGTGAAGCTCGAGTCGTTGAGCCGCAGCCGCTCGAGCGCCTCGCGTAGCTCCGTGAGCTGATCACCGTCTATCGGGTAGAGCCCGCAGAAGACCATCGGCTTGGGATCGCGGTATCCCTCGAGTGGCTCTGCCGCTGGTCGCAGCGCGTCCGTGACGGTCTCGCCTGACCGGGCGCTCGCGACATCCTTGATCCCCGCTATGAGGTAACCGACCTCTCCGGGCCCGAG
>DATKIB010000157.1:0-4921 GCA_035509915.1 Acidimicrobiales bacterium
CAGCTGCGAAGCCTCATCCGAATACGCGTCGAAATCCCCGATGCGATCGGCCGGGCAGTACGGCCGCAGTTCCTCCACCAGCCGTGGACCTGCGTGGGTGTCGACCGACACGACGACGATCGGCTCGGAGTCGAGGGAATCCCCCATGTCGACCCTCCTATTTCGCTAGCGATATAATGTCGCTAACGATATAAACGGAGGAGGAGCATGTCAAGAAGAAGCCAGGTGGCGCCCGGTCGATGGGCGAAATAGCGACATGACTAGCGGCGAAGAAGGGGCCTCGACGAGCGGTCCGACCAGGACGGCATCCGAGTCGATCGCCGAGCACATTCGCTCCCGCATCGCCTCAGGTGAGCTCCAGCCGGGCGACATGTTGCCCAGCGAGCGAGTGCTTCTCGAGAGTTACGAAGTAGCCCGTCCCACGATGCGCGAGACGCTCCGCATCCTGGAGTCCGACGGCCTGATCACAATCGAGCGGGGAACCCGCGGAGGAGCTCGTGTCGTCGTCCCCGACCTGAGCCGCCTGGCCCGCCGGGTGGGCCTGCTCCTTCAGCTGCGCGGGACCGACCTCAAAGAGCTGATCGAGGCCCAAGCTGCGATTCAGCCAGGAGCCGCAGCACTCGCGGCTCGCTCGAGCGATCGGGCCGAGTTCGAGCGTCTGCGCGCCGCGGTCGACCGTTGCGTCGAGGCCACGTCTATCGAAGCCCTGCTCACTGGATTGGAGGCGTTCAGCCGGGGGCTCATGCAAGCGAGCCACAATCGGCCACTCGTGCTGTACAACGAACTGATCGCCTCCCTCCTGACCAAGGCTTTGCGGGACTACGCCGAGGATGCCGGCATATCGGTCGCCGAGGCCGCCGGGGTGCTGCGGTGGGTCACGAGCCAGCTCGCAACGCTTGTCGATCTCATCGAGGCGGGCGAAGCGGAGCGAGCGGCGCAGTTCTGGCGCGACACGCTTGGTCGCGTCGCGGTTGCCGTGTGGCCCGACCCATCCCCATTTGCGGTGTACCCGACGCCGCGCTGATTCGACGATCACCGCAAAGCGCCCACCTGCCTCTCGCCGCCGAGGAAGCGGAAGATCTTCGCCTGCGCGAGACTGACGACGTCCCAAGAGGCGTAGAGGGAGGCAGCAGTGCCGAAATATCTGATCCAGGCTTCGTACATCGGTGAGGGCGTTCAAGGTCTCCGAAAGGAAGGTGGCTCGAGCCGTCGAGCTGCTGTCGAAAAGGCTTGCGCGAGTGTCGGGGGAGCCCTCGACGCCCTCTACTACGCGTTTGGTGAGACCGACGTCGTTGCCATCATGGACCTGCCGGACAACGTGACGGCTGCGGGGGTTGCCTTGCTTGTCGGAGCGAGCGGCAAGATCGACATCAAGACGACGGTTCTGCTGACGCCAGAGGAGATCGACAAGGCCGTCAAGGTGGGAGGTGACTACCGCCCACCCGGGGGATGAGCAGGCTCCCGACCTGGATTGCCCCGATCACGTCGGTATGATGGGGGTGGCGCGACCAACTGAGGGAGGCGCCCATGTGGATCGTCGCCGGCGTCCTGCTCGGGTTGGTCGTTTTGATCTCGCTGGTCGGCTTCCACACGGGCCCGCACACTCATTTGGCTGCGGGCGTGATGGGCTTGCTCGCCGCCGCGTGGCTCGTCCTCATGGCCGCCGACGGTCGTTCTGCTCCGATCCTCTGGGCCCTCCTGAGCGCCGACCTCGTGGTGTCGGCCGGTGTGGGTGTCATGGCCGGGTACGGCCTCAAGTGGTACGGCAGGCCCGGGCATCCCTTCAACCCCCTCGAAGGAGCGGAAGGCGTCGCCCTCGGTGACCTGGCACCTGAGGGCATCGTCAAAGTGCGCGGGGAGGACTGGTCCGCGGTCGCGGTCAACGGGAACGTGCCGGCGGGCGCCCAGGTCCACGTGGTCCGTGCCGCCGGCGTTCGCCTAGAGGTGTGGAGCGAGGACGCCCATGCCGTCCCGGCGAAGGGGATGTTCCGCCTGGACGAAGGTGACAGCAAAGGGGACAACACATGATCGTCGGACTAGGACTCGGGATCGGGCTCGGAGCCCTCTTCCTTCTCATCATGGCAGGGCTCTCAGTGAAGATCGTCCGCGAGTACCAGCGGGTCGTGCTCTTCCGGCTCGGGCGGGCCATCGGTCTTCGCGGCCCAGGGCTCGTGCTCATCAACCCGCTGACTGACAGGACATCGTGGGTGGACCTGCGCGAGCAGTTCCTGGAGATCCCTCACCAGACGGCCATCACGAAGGACAACGCGTCGATCTCGATCGACTTCATCATCTTCTACAAGGTCGTCGACCCGTCTATGTCCGTGCTCCAAGTTCAGAACTTCGCTGCAGCCGCCCAAAACGTCGCGGCTACCACGCTTCGCAGTGTCGTCGGCGACATGCTGCTCGACGACGTCCTGTCGAAGCGCGAGGAGATGAACGCCTCGCTACGCGTCCGTCTGGACGAGGTCACCGAGCGCTGGGGTGTGAAGGTGACGACCGTGGAAGTGCGCGAGGTCAACCCGGGTGGCGGTGTGCTCGAGGCGATGACTCGCCAGATGTCGGCCGAGCGCACCAGGCGAGCCGCCATCACAGAGGCCGAGGGTCAGAAGCAGGCGGCCATCACGCTCGCCGAGGGCACGAAGCAGGCAGCGATCCTCGGCGCCGAGGGAGAACGACAGTCGAACATCCTGCGTGCCCAGGGGCTGGCCGCGGGGCTGGAGACGATCCTCGTCGTGGGCCGGGGGCTCGACCGAAACACGATGCAGCTCCAGTACCTCGAGACGCTGAAGCTCGTCGGCACCGCCCCCTCGACCAAGATCGTGGTGCCCATGGACATGCTGGGAGGGCTGGTGGACGGATTGCGAGGGTCGCTCCAGATCCCTCACTCCAACTCCTCCGGTGACAACGGACCGAGCGCACACCCTGGCACCTCCGAGCTCGACGGAGGCAGCACGACCTGACCCCGATGTCGTCGTCGACCGTGGGTCGGCTCCCCGTCAGCGGTCCTCGACGATCATCAGCTGGTTCTTGTTGTTGTCCCTGAAGAAGAAGAGCACGGGCACCGTCCCGTCCCCACCCATCAGCTCGTCGTCGACATCCACGCCTCGTGCTTTGAGCTCGGCATGGTCGGCCTTCGGGTCGGACGACTGAAGGGAGATGCCGGTCATTCGCCCCGGGGTGAAAGCCCCCTGCGGCGGCACGAGCGAGAGGTTGGTGCCTCCGCCCGGGGGGGCGACCTCGATCCATCGCGAGCCCTCGCCGAAGGGGATGTCGGCGACCACGGAGAAGCCCAGCGTCTTCGTGTAGAACTCGATGGCCTCGTCCTGGTCGGCTACAGGGACGAGCACCCGACCTATCTGCGTGACGTGCGGCATGACTTTCCTTTCTTCAGGTCCTGGGCCTCTCGGCCGTCTGTCGGTCCTAGGCCTCTCGGCCTTTCGGCCCCTCGGCCTCGGTATGTGGACGCCTCAGGGTCGCAGATTCATCGGCCACGCGATGCGCGTTCCACCATCGCCCACATGCGGGCCTGCTCCGCCTCCGACATGTGAGGGTCCGTCACCTTCCAGGCTACGACTTCGCCCAAGTGCGCCTCCAGGGCGTGCCGGTCGAAGGACGACACGAAGGCATTGACGAGCACCTTCCGGGCCACTGCCAGGACCCGGGCAAGGACTCGGCCACTCGGGACCTCTCCTGACGCCATCAGCACCCACGCCAAAGCGGTGTCGACGAGTGGGTCGCCCCGGCACGCTCCTGTCCAGTCGATGACCACTGGACCGCTCTTCGTGACCATCACGTTGAGCGGGTGCAGGTCGAGGTGCAGCAGCCTGTCGCCCCGGCCTACCGGTGAGGCCCGCAGCCAGTCCGGCGCATCCAACTCGTGAAGACGCCGGTGCAGGTCAGCCAGGACTCGGCCCTGGCGCGCGATCGTCCAAGGTCGCTTCGTCATGTGGGCCACCATGTCGGTCCCGTTGACCCGCTCCATCACCATGCTGAGCCCGTCGTCGCTCACCTCCTCGACCGCGGGCACCGGAAATCCCAAAGCGCTGAGGTATTGCATCACGCGGGCCTCGCCTACCACCGACCGTCCTTCGCGCGAGCGCCGGAGCACCAGGCCGGGCCCGTACTCGAAGATGTCGGCGTCGCGGCCCGCGGCCAGGAGCCGTCCGGGTGGCTTCATCTTGGTCTCAACTTACGAGGTCGACGACGCTCGGCTCGTCCCGTGCGAGATAGACCGGCACCGCCTCAGTCTTGCGCGGTTCGAGCGCAGTTCCTCTAGGTGATCAAGACTTCCCGTCACGCCAGGATCGGCGCAAGTGATCGAAAGCACCCTGAACGGCGACGTCGAGCCTCGCTTCAGCCAAGCATGTGGCAGCCAAGTCGACGGCACCCAAGCGCGTACGGCGACACTCTGCTAGTTCCTGTGCGACACGGACAGCCCAGTGTGCGACCTGGAGACTCCTTGGAAGACGATCCGGTCCTCGCACTTCGGCTTCCAGGGCTTCGACGCCGGCTGCCGGGGCAGGGTTCGTGTAGGCGTCGTCGACGGAGATCCGCTCGTACCAGGCGGCGAGTCCACGCAAGGCAGGGCGTGACTCATCAGACTCCACGGCGAAAGGCATTCCCCGTACGGACCACGTCCAGTGCTCGAGTGCGCTGCGGGCCACGGCAGCACTCTGGCTCACGGCCTGTTCGCTCGGGGGGAAGTCATAGTCCCGATCGTCTTGCCGAGACGCAGACCCAGACATGACGCCCTTCCTTCCCTCGGCGTCGCCTGGGTCTGGGGAGGCGTCGAGAACGTCCTCCCACCGGAGGACCACCCGCTCGCACCCTACACCCCGAGCCCCTCGTCGCCGCCAGGGGCGCGAGAGCCCTGGTCACTCGTATGGCCTCTTGCCCTACCGAAATGGCTCGAAGTGGC
>DATKIB010000158.1:0-15518 GCA_035509915.1 Acidimicrobiales bacterium
CGAAGGATCTGGCTACATCGATCGTTCCATCACTCGACCCTCCGTCGATTACAAGCAGTTCAATTGCCTCTGCCGGGTATTGCTGTTCTCTGATAGAAGTAAGGCATCCGGGTAGGTAGCCCTCAGCATTCAGTGTGGGAATCAGGAACGTGAGCTGTGCCTCGATAGTAACCATCAATCCGGCCTATTTGTCCGTCGATTGCACGCCACTCGTCGATGCCGATGGTAGATGCATATATGACAAATTCAGGACGATCGCCGCCAGTGGCTCACTACGCCACCGCAACGATTGTACGTAGCGGCGATAACACGCCTTGCACGAGATGCTCGTTGAGGAAACCAACGCGTCGTTCGCGGTGTGGGTTGTTCTTCGTCGACGAGATCGCGATATGCGTACAGCGCGACGGACTTCCTGCTAATGCCAGGCGGTAGCGACATTCGCTGGTACCCATGGAAGGTCCGCGCGCTGGTTAGCATGATTACGGCCCGGTTGAATACGGGTTTAATCGGAGTCGGCTTCGCGCGAGGCGACGCGGAGATAAGAAGATCTCCACCGTACTCGTCCAACCAATCGATATTGAGGTAGATGAGAATGTTGAGCATTCTCAGCCAGTGACGGTTGGTGGGATGCAGGTTGAAGTCGACGTGCAGGTCTAGAAAGCTCCCGTCCCCTCCCTGATGGAAGCCCCCCCCTACTAGGTTGGGGTCAAGGAACACGTCAAGATCTGTGGCAGACTTCAAAAATAGTGAGAAGTCTCGCTCGAGAACCGACCGCTTGAATTCAGTAGCGTGTGGACCAACTTCTGAGATCCTGGACATCTCGTATTTTCGTCCGAATACATAATCGCGCGTTTGCACCATCGAGTGGATGTCCGGAAACTCGCGGAGAAGAGCATGTGCTACGTCTGCCTTCAGAAAGTCGTCGAGTATTAGATGCGGAAATGGCTCCGCCAAGACAAATCGGGCGCTCAACGCAGCCGTGTCTTCGTACCAATGGGGATTGATTACGGAGGCAGGTGAGAACGTCGATTGCGGTATCAAAGTGAAACCTCGCTGAGGCGACTCAACGAATTCTGCGAGGGCTCGCGCTGCGATTGGATATGGACTTGGTCGTAGTACCTGAGTATTCGGAGGCGGTAGAAGATCGCGAACGTGTCTATGAGCATCGGCCACACGCTCTTAAGCCTGATAGTGCTGGAGAAACGCTCCTGGATTTGCACAGGCGCCTCGAAAAAGCGCTTGTAGCCAAGTCTCCGAGCAACGACGAGCATCTCAAGGTCGAAGGCAAAGTGCTTCTCAAGTGTTCGAGGCAAAACACGAGCAAGGACTTCACGGTTTACCAATTTCAAACCAGTCTGGGTGTCTCGAACGTTCAAGTGAAATAGGAGTCGTACAAGTTGTTGGTAACCCCAAGAGCAGATGCGACGTGTTGGTGGGTAGTAGACATCTGAGAGCGGGTGGCGCTTGGACCCAAGCACCACATCAGGCGCATAGGTTCGGACGAGTTCGACGAGATTTTTAACCTGAATGGCGGGGATGTCGCCGTCGCCGTCGATGAACCCGAGGTACCGGCCGTGGCCTTGGGACAGTCCGACTCGTAGAGCCTCCCCCTTTCCATGATTTGTTGCGAGGTCGAATCTCCGGAGCCACGGCGTTCCGTCACTCTCAAGCATCTCAAGGGCGGTGACTGAGCCATCCGTCGAACCGTCCGAGACAGCGATCACCTCAAAAGTTACGCCGGCCTGCCTCAGGGCAGCGGCTAGATCCTCCATATTCGCGGTGAAGCGGGGCCCAGGATTGTAATAGGGCACAACCATAGAGACGTCGAGTGTTGGCTCAGTGTCAAGTGCGCATTCGGCCTTGTTCGAACGGGAGGCGGAATACTTGTAGCTTTCCAGCAATGGACCAAAAAGAGCAGTCGAAAGTGCCACCGCCAAAATCGAACTTGTAGACGCGACCATCACCCACGCGATCTGGGTAGGTGATCGATGCACACCCGCTGCAATCACCGCGCCTGCAGCTGCAACTCCAAGCCACGAGCACGCGGCGACGATGGAAGATCGCGCTTGATGGTAATAGACCAGCAAACTGATAACGCCGAGCGCGGCTCCTGCGAACGCGAGTACTCGCAAAATGGGAACAGCTTGAGCGTATGCACCACCGAAGAGTATGTGCACTACCAATTGCGGAAATAGGACGAGCGATGCCGCAGCTGCGATACTGAGTAGGGCGGTTACGGCGAGCGTTTCTCCAAGGAGTCGACGTTCGCCTTGCTCGCCGGCGGTGAGAGCCGCAAACCGAGGAAATACCACGAGTGCGACGGCACCAGGCGCGAAGAGCGCGATGCGCGCAGCTGTGGCTGCCGCTACATAATGACCCGCGGAGACGGGACGGAGGAAGTGACGGGCGAGGATCGAGTCCACGGCTGTAAATGCCGATAGCCCCGAAAGCGCGAATAGAGAGAGAGCCGTGTTGCGAAAGTCCGGCGCTAGAGGAAGACCTCCTGTGGCGCCAACAAGCTGATGACGGAGTGGCCAAAGCACGACCAGATATACGACGGCGACGCCTATCACGCTGGCCAACAGGGCGCCGTCTACACCAAGGCCGACCTCGACGAGAAGTACACCGCTAACGAGGCGACCCAAGGTCCCGAATACCAAAGAAGCGCCCACGACGCCATAGCGCTGCTCTCCCAAGAGCACTCCTGTAGGTACCGTAGCGGCGACCGTCGGCAGCAGGACGAGCCCGAGAAGCAGTACAGGGACAGGGGAGGACAAATGGAGAAAGCCGTCAAGCAGGGGAGAGAAGGCGACGGCCATGAACATGGTGCCGATACCCGCGGTCAGCGCGATTCCGACTGGTCGGCGTAAACGTAATGATTCAAATCCTCGGGCTGCGCGGCGGGCGACCGTTTGAGCCACTGCTAGTTGAGCAGCTGTGGTGACAACGGTTATTACAGTGAGCAACCCGAAGATCGATCCGAATGCTCCGTACCGATCTGCACCGAGGAGGCGGCTCATCACCACCGCGAAGAGAAAGTTGCCGCCATTGGACACCACGCTGGCGACCAGCAGCGCGGCGCCGCCTCCGGACACAAGCAGGGCAAGAAGGCCTTTTCCTTGTGCAGACCTCTGGATCGACACCGCCCGATCTCACTCTCACTCGTCTCGGTCCCGGCTCACCGGTAACCAGGTCTTGGCCGAAGCGTAGCGATCGAAGGTGGCAAGGGTAGCTGTCATCTCTCGCTGCCGTCACAATCCCGCTCCGAGTCAGCGTGAGGCGGACCTATGACCTCGGTGTGTCACAGTCAGCGGGTGCACAAGCCCCAGTCTAGGGAAGGCGGGTTGTTAGTCATCGCCTGGGGGGGCATGCTGGCAGCAGGAGTCTGCTGGGCGCTGTTTCACGGTGGGGCACTGTGGCTTCTCGACTGGGTCCTTGGACCTCACGAGCCGCTCGTAACGCTCGGAGCATTTGGACTCAATGGCGGGCTTACGACCGGTGTCATATTCGCCCTCGTTACGGACTGGCTTGTGCGAACATCTGGTGGAGTGGGGACGTGGCTTCCCCTGCTGTTTTTTTTCCCTTTGGCCACCTGGGGAGTCAGCAGGCTGGTGGGCGGCTCTCTTTGGTGCCGACTTGGGGCGGCAACGCTCTTCTGTGTTAACCCTTTTGTCTTCCAGCGAATCTATGTGGGCGATGTCGGCCTGTTGCTCGGCTACGCGCTGCTTCCTTTCGCTGTTACGAACTCCATCCGCTTCGTTAAGGCTGGCCACTGGTGGCTGCCGTCGCCCGCCCTGTGGTGGGCCATGCTGACCGCTCTCAGCCCGCACTTCGCATGGATATATGGTCTCGTCCTGGTGGTAGTCTGGTTGACCCACCATCCGGTGAGCGCAAGCTCAGTCAGTCGCATCGTCCCCCTCGGTGTTGCATTTGTGTTGGTGAGTATGTACATCGTGCTGCCGCACACGGCGACACAGCTCTCGGCTAGTACCCGCACGAGCGCCGACCTTGCCTTGTATCGCACAACTGGCGACCCGAACCTTGGCCTGTTCCCAAACGTCCTCGGGCTCTACGGGTTCTGGCGCCTCGGGCCGGGGCCGACCCTTCCGAAGAACGTGCTCAGCGGCTGGCCATTTCTGCTTATGGCGCTACTCCTCGTGGCGGGAGTGGGAGCGATTGCGAGGCTGCGGCGTCAAGAGGGTTCAGGAGCCATCGCGGACGAAGATCCGCCGAACCGCAGAACCCCAGTAGCTCTGCTCATCATGGGCGTCGCCGGGTACTTCCTGGCCCTCGGGGACCAGGGCCCCACGGGTCCGCTCTTCCGATGGGCGTATTTCCACGTCCCGTTCTTCGCCGTGATGCGCGAGCCGCAGAAGTTCCTCATGCTCACCGCGCTCGCTTACGCCGTCTTCTTCGGCTGGGGTGTCGAGAGGATCGTCGGATCGGTGAGGGCGTTTCGGCTCGACGTGCGTACGGCCGGCGCGGCGGGGCTCGCGGTGCTCCTTCCACTTGCGTATACGCCCACGATCTTCGACGGGCTGGCCGGCCAGATCACCCCTAGCCACTTGCCGTCGTCGTGGGGCAAGGCGGACAGGCTCATGGGCAACGGCCCAGGACAGATCCTCATCCTGCCCTGGCACCTGTATCTTGCGTTTCCCTTCACCGAGGGGCGGGTGATCGCCAATCCCGCGCCGTCCTCGTTCCGGCGGAGCGTGATCTCCGGGGACAATGTCCAGGCGAAAGGGATCTACACGACCTCCACCTCGACGCGCTCCACTTACCTGGAGTACCTCTTCGGTCTCGGAGCGACGAACAAGGACTTCGGCTCGCTCGTCGCTCCGCTCGGAGTCGAGTACGTGGTGCTAGCCAAGACGGTCGACTGGCGGAATTTCAGATGGCTCGGCAGTCAGCACGACCTCGGGCTTGTGATGGACTCCCCGAGTCTCGAGGTCTGGCGCAACAGGGCGTACGCGGGGGTGGGTCAGTCCGCAGGGCACCGCGTCATCCGACAAATTTCACCGGTGGCCTACGCAGTCGGGCCCGGTCCTCCTGGCCAGGTGACCCTCGACGCCGCCTACCAGAAGGGTTGGGAGCTCGATGGCCAGGCGGCCCGGCAGTCGCGGTCGGGGACCCTTGTGTTCCGGGTAGGAAGAGCGGGTGGCGTGGCCGAGTTCACCCCATGGGGTCTGACCAGGCTCGGCTACATCATCTCCGGGGCGGCGTTCCTCCTGCTCAGCGTTCTCGTGGCTACAGAACGGATGAGACGGCGCTCCCAAGCCCGGGATCGACTGCGCCAGTTGTGAATGCTTTGTTGCGGTGCCCGGGAAGCTTGACGGGGGTTGGCGGGTCGGAAAAGATTCCTATGGCGACGATCCCTCCGGGGGTCTTCGGTTTTCGTCGCCGGCGGGATCCGGAATAGAAAGACACGGAGGAGCGGATCGTGGTCGAGCGGACCCGGATGGCTGCGACGAAGACTTGGGGCCAGATGAAGCGGCGGCCTATCGCGGCGATCATCGCCGTGCTGGTGATCGCCGGCGGCATCTCCACCGCCCTGATCGCGGGCGCTTCCCCCTACACCGGCTGCGGCGTCGGCTATGCAGGCCCCGGCAACACCAACTACGCGTCCGGCTACGGCACGTGCCCTCCCAGCGGGGGGGTCACGATCACCAGCTCGCAGAGCGGGACGTCCTCCACGCCCGGCGGCTCGGTGACGGTTACCAACGACGGTGTCACCGTCACAGCCGGGGGAGGCGAGGGGACGCTGACCGTCAGCCAGTACTCGGGTGACCCCGAGTCGACCACGCCCGGCGGGGCGACCGGCGAGTACCTCGACATCTCGCTCTCGACCGGCAACAGCTTCACGTTCGCCACCGTCTCGGACTCCAACCTCAACGGGGGCAACACCCTCGTCTATTGGAACGGCACCAACTGGGCCGAGGTCGTGGGCGACCCCGGGCCGACCTTCAGCCAGGGCCCTCCCCCGACCGTAAGTCTGACGCTGAACGGCACGACGACGCCGACGCTGGGCGGGCTCACCGGCACGCCGTTCGCGGTGAGCACCGCCGCCCCACCCGGCGCGCCGACGGGGCTCAGCGCCACCGCGGGTGACAGCTCGGCCAGCTTCACGTGGAGCGCACCCACCTCCGACGGCGGATCTCCCATCACGTCCTACACCGTCACCTGCACGCCCTCGGGCACGGCGACTGTGAGCGGCACGAGCGCGACCGTCACGGGCCTCAAGAACGGCACCGCCTACAGCTGCACGGTTTCCGCCACGAACACTGGCGGCAACGGGCCCGCGTCATCGGCGGCGTCGGTCACCCCGAGCGGCACAGCGCCGCCTCCGCCTCCGCCGCCTCCGTCCAAGGCGTGCGCCGCCTACAGCGGCAACCAGGCCTTCATCTGCCAGGTCTACGAGGTCCTGCTCGTGCGGGCTCCCGACGCAGGAGGACTGACCACGTGGACGACAGCTCTAGCCGGCGGTACGAGCCGGTCCACGGTGGCCTACGACATCGCGACCTCAAACGAGTACCGCACCGACATCGTCGAGGGCTACTACCAGCACTACCTGCACCGCGCGGCCGACCCTGGTGGGCTCTCGACCTGGGTGGCGGCGCTGAGCTCCGGGCAGCGCCAGGAGCAGGTGATCTCGGGGATAGTGGGCTCCGGCGAGTTCTACACGGACGCCGGCAGCACGAGCAACGGCTTCATCAACTCGGCCTACGAGGACATGCTCAACCGACCGGCCGACGCGGGTGGGCTCGCCACGTGGAGCGCGGCTATCTCCAAGGGCGCGACCCGCACCCAGGTAGCCGACTCGATCGCCACCTCCAACGAGTACCGGACCGACATCGTGGGCGGCTTCTACGGCAACTTCCTGCACCGCCCAGCCGACGCAGGTGGCCTGTCGTTCTGGGTCGGGCAGTTGGGCGCTGGAGCGACCGACGAGCAGGTGGCCTCGGGGATCATCGGCTCGGCGGAGTTCTTCGCAGACGCCACGTCGTAGTCGCGGCGCGCGCAGGCCCATTTCACTCACCTAGCCGAGAATCACCGAGCCGCCAGCCATCATCTGCTCAACCGGCCGGCAGTATGAGGTAGACTGGCGGCCGACGCTGGTCGAATCACGCAAGCCGTGCGTCGTTGCCGGTCACCTACGGGCTTTCTCGCAGGTTCTCCCGCAATTATCGAGCGTGGGGAAATGAGGCACGACATGGCTGAATGCAGGTTGGTTCATCGTGCCTAGACGCCCTGAACGCTCCTCGGAGAGGCGCCCAGCTGGTCAATCACGAGACCGAGAGAGCGGCTTCTCGCGCCGGGAGCCGAGGCGCAACAGCGACGAGGATGCGCTCGCGTTGCGCGAGGAGAACCGCTCGTATGCGTGGATAGCTCGATCTGCGGGTTTCAAGAGAGCAAATGACGCTCGGCGGGGTTTCTTGCGGGCGCTGGCGAAGCGAGAGGGTGCCGAGCGCGACGCTCTGCGGCGGCGGGAGCTCGAGAGGTTGGACCAACTGGAGGCCCGGATTCGCAGCCGCGACAAGGACGCCCCGGAGAAGCTGGCCGGCCGGCTGGTCGCCCTGGACATGCTGCGCCGAGAACTTCCCGAGCAGATGACCGGGTGACCTAGCGCGTTGCGTTTTGCGGAGGAGTCGGGACAGCAGCCCAGGTGCGCTGTCCAGCCGGAGACGAGAGGTGAGCAGCAGCGTGACAAGGGTACGGGCCGAGTCGGAACAAGAAGACCTGATTCACCTCTATCTGAGCGACATCGGCCAGTACCCTCTCCTCACCAAGGACGACGAGATCCGCCTCGCCCAGGCGATCGAGGCAGGGATCGAGGCTCGCGAGGACCTGGAGAAGAAGGACTCGAACCTCACCTCGACCCACAAACGAAAGCAGCGCAGGTCGCTCAAGTCCGGAGAGGAAGCACAGCGAACCTTCGTCCAATCGAACCTGCGTCTCGTGGTGTCGATCGCGAAGAAGTACCAGGCGTCGGGGGTTCCGCTTCTCGATCTGATCCAGGAGGGCAACCTCGGCCTGATGCACGCGGTCGAGAAGTTCGACTGGCGCAAAGGCTTCAAGTTCTCTACGTACGCCACGTGGTGGATTCGCCAGGCCATCAGCCGAGGAATCGCCAATACGGGCCGCACCATCCGTTTGCCAGTACACGCAAGGGACACCCTCACCCGTCTTCACAAGGCCCAAGCTTTCCTGGAGCTCAAACTCGGGCGGAGGCCCACGCTGGCCGAGCTCGGATGCGAGATGGAGATGTCCCAGGAGAAATTGGTCGAGGCCTTGCGCTTTCGTGCGGAGCCAGTCTCACTCTCCGAGCCGCTGCACCAGGACAGTGACGGCGAGTTCGGAGACTTGGTGGAGGACCGCTTTGCCCAGTCGCCCATCGAGGCAGCGTTCTCGGCTCTGCTGCCCTCAGAGATCGCACGCCTGCTCGCTCCACTCAACGAGCGCGAACGCAAGATCCTCTGCCTTCGCTTCGGACTGGATCGCGGGGAGCCCCGCACGCTCGAGGAGGTGGGCGAGCACTTCAATCTCACCCGTGAGCGAATCCGTCAGATCGAAGCCTGTGCCTTGTCCAAGCTCCGCCACCCCTCCTCGGACACAGGGGCTCGAGAGCTACTGACTGTCTGACATTTTGCGGCGTCGTTGGAACCGACGCCCTCACGCCGTCCTGTTGCAGGTGTCCTGGTGCCCGGACCCGGCGGTATTGGCCGAGCCCACGATCCCGGGGTTGTCGGCCTGGAGCTGGCAGTCCCCGACGGCGCTGTCGCTCGTGAGGCTGCCGCCGCCGCTGTTGTCCTGGACCTGCACGTTGCCCTGCGCGGAGTCGCCGGCGATGACGACCTTGGCCGCATTGTCCTGGACCTGAAGGTTGCCCCGAACGGTGAGCCCCTGGGTGCAGCCGGGAGCGGTGCCGATGTCGAGGGGGGCGCCCGGACCGTTGTTCTGGACCTGCACGTTCCCGCCCACCGTCACGTTGCACAGCTGGTTGGCGGGCGAGCGGGTCGCAGGAGGCTGACCCGAAAGGCCCGCCACCTGGAGATTGCCTCCGATGCTCCCGCCGTCTATTTCGATCCACTGCGCATCGTTGGCCTGGAGATTCCCACCGATCGTCGCACCGTCGTCGGTCAGGCTCGCACCTTGTCCGACGGTGACGTTGCCGGCGATGTCGTCCGTGCCGCCGATGATGCAGCTCGCCTCGACGGTCACGTTCTTATAGGTACCGGGGGGCAACGAAGAGTTGCACGCCGTGTTCGCGCCCGTGGTTGTCGCCGATCCGGTCGGTGTGGGGGCGCCTGCCGGCGTCGCGGCGCCCGCCGGTGTCGCGGGCCCCGTCGGTGCGCCAGAGCCTGTGGGCGCAGCGGCCCCCGTCTGGGTAGCGGTGCCAGTGTGAGTCGCGGCGCCCGTAGGTGTCGCGGGGCGCGCCGGCGTCGCCGAGCCCGATCCCGACCGTGACGTGGTGGTCGTCGTCGTCCCGAAGCGCCCAGCCGCCGCCGAACCTCGGCCAAGCGTGGTGGTCGTCGTCGTCCCTGTGCGTCCTGCGCCCGACGGATGTCCTCCTTGAGTCGTGGTCGACGCCGCCGGCCCGGCTACCACGGCCCCATGAGGCGGAGATTTCGGGTGAGCGGCGGCTTGCAGGATCCCCACGGTCACTGCGCCCGTCGCCATCGCGGAAGCCGCGCCCACACGTCCGAGCGCCGAGAAGACCTGGCCGAGCCGGGGAATCCCGTCCACGAACGGCAACGAGCCGAGCCACGCCAGTGGGCCGGCAACCGGACGGAGCCGTCCGATCGAGACATCGAGGAAAGCCCGCACCACCTGGGGGTCGAAGTGTGAGCCGGCGCAGGCCGCAAGCTCGGCGCGCGCCGCGGCGGGGCTGACCGGCTTCCTGTAGGTCCGCTGAGCCGTCATCGTGTCGTAGCAGTCGGCGACGGCGACGATCCGGCCTCCGAGCGATATCTGCTCACCCACGAGCCCATGGGGATATCCGGTGCCGTCGTACTTCTCGTGGTGCTCGGCGATCGTGTTCGCCCACCGACCGAGCCACCCCGCCAGGGGCGCAGTCAGCTTGGCGCCCTCGAGGGGGTGGTTCTTTATGACTTCCCACTCCTCCTCGCTCAGCTTGCCGGGCTTGTTGAGGATCTCGGGGTGGACGGCGAGCTTGCCGATGTCATGGAGGAGCGCCGACCACCGAAGGCGGTTGCGGTCGGCGGGCGGCAGGTGGAGCTCGTCGGCGATGAGGTCGGTGAAAGCCCTCACCCGCTCGGAGTGACCGCGCGTCGACCGATCGTGCGCATTCAGCGCGCCGGCCAAGGCGAGGATCTTTCCCGCAGCAGTGACGGGCTCGCCGACGAAACCGTGCGTGCGGGCCTCCTCCACCCGCCTGGCGAGGTTGCGGGTGCTCCCAGCCCTTCGGGCGACAGCCAGCCGTTTTGGCGCACGGTCCGGAAAGACCATGGTCATCTTCAGCAACATCGCCAACGGCAGCGCCCGACGAGCGAGCCGGTCGGTCGCCACGAGCACGACGGTCGGCACAGCGAGGACGACTACCCACCATCCCAAGAGCCAACCGATGCCGTGTGGCGCAGGCAGGACGTGCGCGGTGACCGTCGCCGCCACGATGGACAGTGCGACGGGTACGAGGAAGACCGCCACGCGCACGAGCGCGGACAGGACCGGGCGGCCCTGCCACCGGTCGGCAGCAGCTTCCTGGGAGGGCTTCTCACCCGATGACAGCGACATCGTCGGGCTTCTCCTCTCCGCCCCCATAGCTCACCGCCCGACAGTGGGATATCGACCCCCGGTGACCAGGACTTGAGGGTCGGCGGCGGGCTCAGGCCACTGCGTCCTGCGGCGGCGAGTCACGCCGTCGAGGATCGACGCCCAGGGCGCATCCCTCGGGGCGCGGATCGATGCTCTAGTCGACCTTCGAAATAGAGGCTGATCGCGGGCGCGCCGCTCCTCATTTGCCGGGCTCCGGCTGGGGGTGCCTGAGCCCGGGGCAAATTCACTCACCGACGAGTCGTCAGTCGACCTTCGGTCTCAAAATGTGCTCAGGCGAGCTCCGGGAGCACCTCCGCGGTGAAGCGGCGTCGCGCCGTGCGCGCGGCCCCGGGGTCGACATCGCCCGTGGGACCGACGACGTGGAACTGGTCGATGCCCAGCTCGGCGAGCTCGCAGAAGCGCTCTACGACCAGGGCGGGCGGGCCCACGACTGCGAAGGCGTCGACGAACCCCGGCGGGAGGCCCTCGGAGTGCGGCGCGCTCTGGAAGTGGCGCTCGAGGTCGTACGCCTTCGGGATGGACTCGATGACGCTTCGCTGCTCGTCGGGGAGCGGACCAGAGGCGTGGCCGTGCATGGCGGAGAACCTGGCGAAGCTCGCGACACCTCCCGCCACGAGCGCCCTCGCGCGCTCGGGGTCGTCGTCGACGACGGTGTTGACGAAGGCTCCTACAGGGACGTCGGCTCTGACGGAGCGCACGAGGTCGACCGCCCATCGCACGCGCTGCGGGTCGGCGCCCACCGCCAGGACCACCCGGTCGGCCTTCTCGGCGGCGAGCCGAAGCACCTTCGGGCCCGATCCGACCACGAACACAGGCGGCTTCTCGAGACTCGCTCTGAGCGCCAGCCATCGCAGCCTGCTCTCTGCGGGCCGTTCGGCGACGGCCAACGTGGTCACCTCCGACCAGTCGAGCGGGACGGCTTCGCCGCGCAGGTACGCCTGGAGCTTGGTCAGGTAGTCGTCGAGCATCCCGACCGGTGCCGGCGCCATGCCAAGGTGCGCGAGCGAGGAGTCACCGCGCCCGAGGCCGATGCCAGCGCGTCCGGCGGACTCGATCTGAAGGTGCCACAAGGCCGCCGCTGCCACCGCCGGATGGCGCGTGAACGGATTGGTGACCCCGGTGGACACGCGCAGGGTGGTGGTGGCCGACGCCGCCACCGACATCGCCACGTACGCGTCCCCCGCCAGGTTCTGCGAGTCGGTGATGGTCACGCCGTACCAGCCGGCCGCCTCCGCACGCTTTGCGATGGAAGCGACGTGGCCGGGGATGGCGACCATCGGTGTCCACAGCTCGAGGGGTCTCGGCTCGGGCCGGGGCTGGGTGTTGCGATCGGGCTCGTGCTCGGGTTCGGCGCGGCTCGGAGGCATCGGCGGATCGTAGCCGGGCGTCGGGCATCGGACTTGTTGGCCGACAAGCAACTCGGATACGGTGGCTGGATGGCGTCCCAATTCGGCTTCCCGGTCATCTCCGCCGACTCGCACATCACCGAGCCGCCCGGCACCTACGTCGACCGCATCGAGCAGAAGTGGAAGGACGAGGCCCCCCACATGGTCGACGGTGGCGAGGGGGTGGGCGACCTGTTCGTGATCCCCGGAATGAAGACGCCGGTGCCAATGGGGCTCGTGGCCGCCGCGGGCAAGCCAGCCGAGGAGATACGCGTCATGGGGGTCAAGTTCGCCGACCTCCACCGCGGCGGCTGGGACCCCGAGGTCCGGCTCGCAGACCAGGACCGCGACGGCGTAGCGGCCGAGGTGATCTACCCCACGGTCGGCATGCAGCTGTGCAACCACAAGGACTTCGACTACAAGCGGGCCTGCTTCGGCGCGTACAACCGCTGGATCGCCGAGTACTGCGGGGCTCATCCCCACCGCCTCTGGGGATGCGGGCAGACCGCCATGCGGACCCCCGAGGAGGGCATCGGCGACCTGCACGAGATCGCCGGCATGAGTCTTCGCGGGGTGATGATGCCGGGGGTGCCTGCGGTGGAGGACTACGACTCCCCGGTCTACGACGGTTTCTGGGAGGCAGCGGTGGAGCTGGGCCTGCCACTCAGCTTCCACATCCTCACCACCCGCAGCGAGCAGGCACGGGGCCCGAAGATGAGCCAGTTTCTCTCGGTCGTGAGGGGATGCCAGGACATCATGGGGATGCTGGTGCTCGGAGGTGTTTTCGAGCGCCACCCGGACCTGCGCATCGTGTGCGTGGAGGCGGACGCCGGCTGGGTCCCGCACTTCATGTACCGCATGGACCACGCCTACAAGCGGCACCGCTACTGGCTCCCGCCGGGCCAGAAGCTCTCCAAGATGCCGAGCGAATACTTCGCAGAGAACATCTACGTGACCTTCCAGGACGACTGGACGGCGTTTCGCTTCGCCGATTCGATGAACTGGCACCGGCTCATGTGGGCCAACGACTTCCCCCACAGCGACTCGACGTGGCCGTGGTCGCAGGAGCTCCTCGCGGAGCACACCGGGCAGCTCTCCGAGCCCCAGCGCGAGGCGATCCTCTCCTCCAACGTCTCCGCTCTCTACGGGGTGAGCGTGTGAGTACCACCATTGCGACGCAGGCTGCTGCCGGGGCCGGCGGAGGTGTCGCGGGGGGCGCGACGCAGGCCGAGCGCTCGGCACGCTCAGACCGGGCCCTGATCCAGGCTGCGATCGACCTGATAGCCGAGCGCGGCTACGAGCGCACCACCCTTGCGGCCATTGGCGAGGCCTCGGGCTACAGCCGCGGCCTGGTCACCCAGCGCTTCGGGTCCAAGGAGGGTCTGCTCTGGGAGGTCGTAGAGCGCATGCTCAAGAGGTGGGGCGCGCACAGTCTGCGGCCGCGAGTGGGTGCGACGGTCGGGGCGGACGCGCTGGTCCTCGTAGTGGACGCCTACACAGAGGCCGTCGCGTCCTCTCCGAACGGGGTGCGCGCTCTCTACGCCCTTCTGTTCGAGGCTATGGGGCCGGTGCCGGCGCTGCGCCCGAAGTTCGAGGAGCTGCACCGTCACATGCGCCGGGACCTCGCGGGTTGGATCAGGGCGGGCCAGGCGCAGGGCACTGTGCGTCCGGGGGTCGACGCAGAGACCGAGGCGGCGCTCTTCCTCGGCACGATCCGCGGTGTCACGCTCCAGTGGCTGCTCGACCCGAAGTCGGTGAGGATCGAGCAGGTCCTGCGCGAGTACGCCCGTGGGTTGAAACGCTCGTTGGAGGCTCGAGGGGGCTCCCGATCGGGACCAGCAGAGTAATCGGAGCTATCGGAACTATCGGAACTATCGGAGCTGTAGAAGACAGGGAGGTGTGCAGATGGCGGAGCTCGATCTCGTAGTCCGTGGAGGCACGGTGGTCGACGGCACCGGCGCCCCTGCTCGCACGGCCGACGTCGCGGTGCGCAGCGGCATCGTCGTGGAGGTCGGCAAGGTCGAGGGCCGTGCCGCGCTCGAGGTCGATGCCGACGGGGCGCTCGTGATCCCGGGGTTCGTCGACATCCACACCCACTACGACGGACAGGCGACGTGGGACTCGGCGCTGGCTCCCTCGTCGTGGCACGGCGTCACCACCGTGGTCATGGGCAACTGCGGGGTCGGGTTCGCCCCGGTGCGACCCGTCGACCACGACCGGCTGATCGAGCTGATGGAAGGGGTCGAGGACATCCCGGGGATCGCGCTCCACGAGGGTCTCACGTGGGAGTGGGAGAGCTTCGCCGAGTTCCTCGGGGCGCTCGAGAGCCGTCCCCACGACATCGACTTCGCCACCCAGGTCCCCCACGGCCCGCTGCGGCTCCACGTGATGGGGGAGCGCGGCGCCGCGCGCGAGGCCGCGACCTCGGAGGAGATCGAGGCCATGGGTCGGCTCGCACGCGAGGCGGTCGAGGCTGGCGCGCTCGGCTTCACCACCTCGCGCACCCTGAACCACCGCACCAGCCGGGGCGAGCCCACCCCGACCCTGACCGCCGCCGCGGACGAGCTGGTCGGGATCGCACGGGCGATCGGCGAGTCCGGCAAGGGGGTCCTGCAGGTCGTGTCGGACTTCATCGACGCCGACGCCGAGATGGGGACGTTTCGGCGGATGGTGGCGGAGTCGGGCCGGCCGCTGTCGTTCTCGCTCGTGCAGAGCCCGATAGGCGACCACCAGTACCAGCAGCTCATGGACGGCCTGAGCGAGGCCAACCGCGACGGCCTTCAGATGACGGGCCAGGTGGCCGCCCGCGCCATCGGCCTGCTGCTCGGTCTCCAGTGCACGCTCAACCCCTTCCTGGCCAACCCGGTGTTCCGGGAGATCGCCTCGCTCGGGGCGGCCGAGCAGTCCCGGGCGATGGCCGACCCTGCCTTCAGGGCCCGCGTGCTCGAGGCAGGCGCGGCACCCGACCGGAGCAAGCTCGGCGGGGGGATCCTCACGAGGTTCGACCATATGTACGAGCTGGGCGACCCGCCCGTCTACGAGCCCGATCCTTCGACGAGCTTGGCTGCGCGTGCCGAGCGCGAGGGGCGAAGCGCCGACGAGCTCGCTTACGACCTGGTTGCTTCCAACGAGGGCCGCACGTTGCTCTATCTTCCGTTCCTCAACTACCTCGACGGCAACCTCGACGCGGTGGGGGAGATGCTGCGGCACCCGCACACCGTTCCTGGCCTCGGAGACGGCGGTGCGCACGTGGGGACCATCTGTGACGGCAGCTTCCCCACCACGCTGCTCGCGTACTGGGGGCGCGACAGGGACGGGGAGCGCCTGGAGGTCCCGTAC
>DATKIB010000159.1:0-17106 GCA_035509915.1 Acidimicrobiales bacterium
TCCGCGAAGCGGGCCCGCTCCGAGGCGACGATGAACGTGGCGCTGAGCGCGATCTCGAGCCCTCCCGACACACAGGCACCGTTGACGGCGCACACCACGGGGGTGCGCATGGCCCGTAGGGCCCGCCCCGGGTTCACCGAGAAGCGACGCTGGAGTGGGTCGAAGGAGGGGTCCACCTCCTTGTAGTCCACCCCGGCGGTGAAGACGGGGTCCGTCCCTGTGATGATCACCACCCGCACTGCGGGGTCGCGGTCGGCGGCGTCGAGCAGCTCACACAACTCTCGTCGCATCGCCACCGTGAGGGCGTTCTTCGCGTCGGGCCGGTCGAACGTGATGGTCCGCACGCCCTCGACGTCGTCGACGAGCAGATGACTCATCCTGGCGACGCAACGGCGATGCGGCTGTTGTCCCACGTAAGCATTCGAGGTCCCGGGGTCAGACGGAAGAACGTTCGTGTGGCGTAATGGTCCCTGGTGGCCTCGGGCATGGCCGTCTCGGACGTGCGAAACGCCGCGTACTTCTCGTCGAGCGCTTCGCGGATCCGAACCTTGGCTTCGTCATCATCGACGACGTCGATGAGACCACTGAGGTGCACGGCGCGCAGCTCGGCCCATCGCCGGCCCGACTCCACGAGGAACGCCGCCCGGGGGTCACGGCGGAGCCGGGAGACCTTCTTCGTCTGGCTCGGGGTGGAGAAGCAGACGCTCCGGTCGAGGACCACGAACCAGGTGGGGAGCGTCACCGGGGAGCCGTCGGCTCGCAGGGTCGTGAGGATCCCGGTGTGGGACCGACTGATCACGTCCCACGCCTCGTCGGGTGTCAGGCGGATTCCCATCCTCAGCCCAGCGCTCCAGTGGCCCAGTCGGACAGGATCGGCGCCAGGCGGGGCCAGCTGTCGAAGCGGCGGCCGGGTTCGCTGTCTATCCAGACCCGGTCGTCCCAGGGCGGCTCGACCAACTCGGCGTTGGGCAGTGCCTTGGACAGCGCCTCGGACGTAGCCCGGGTGTGGAAGGGGTCGCTCTCCCCGCTGCGAAAGACGATCGTGGGCATCGTCATGGCCCTTGCCGCGGCGTCGGGCAAACCGGGGACGAGGTCGTCGCCGCAGGGGCAATAAGCCAAGAGCCACCTCTCCATGGTGGCTATGAACTCCTCGGGATCCTGATCGAGGAGGCGATTGCGGTTCATCGGATTCGCCCGCATGACCTCCTGCCAGTTGCCCTGGACGGTCTCGGGAATCGCCACGACGGCCTCCATCCCGCCTGTCCATGCCGCGCGTATCGACTCCGCGCAGTAGCCGGTGCCGATGGTCATGAGCCCGAAGACGCCACCACTGATCCACCAGACGGCCAGCCCTGCCGCAACGTCAGGGTGTCGCGCCGCCGTCAGCAGCGATACCCGTGAACCACCGGAGCCACCGGCTATGACGGCAGGCGCGAGATCGAGGTGCAGCAGCAGAGCGGCCAGGGCGTCGGCCTGCATCGCCGACTCCGTCGACCCCACGAGGCAGACATCGGACTCGCCGGTGTTGGGGCGGTCGTAGATGAGCACCCGATTGCCGAGCTCGGCGAGCGCTGTCGCCAGCTCCCGTATTCCCGGATAGTTGCGGTTGAACCTGCCGCCCGGGGTGACCGCCCAGGTGCGACCGCCGTCGCCGATCAACTCGTAGGCGATGGCGAGCTCCTCGAGGTGCTCGCCGTCGACCCTCACGGGGACCTTGGCGATGGACACTCTCACACGCTCACTTCGGACACGTTCATGAGCCTTGCCATGTTCTCTCCCATGATCCGGCGAAGGCTCGCCTCCGGCAGGTGGGAGAGATCTTTCACGAACTCCGCGGGTCGGGCCAGGCCCTCGGGGTGGGGCCAGTCGGAGCCGAAGAGGACCTGGGTGTCGCCGATGACATCGGCGAGGGCGCCGAAGTCCTCCTCCCAGAACCCGCAGATATGGATGTTGCGCTTGATGACGTCGATCGGGTTCTCCTCGAAGTCCTGCGGGACCTTCTTGTAGACGTCCTTGAACCGCTCGACCAAGTCGAACATCCACCTGCTGCCGAGCTCCACCACTGCGATCTTGAGCGCCGGAAAACGCGACAGCACGCCCTCGCACAAGAGCGATGAGACGGTGTCTTCGGCGGGCCGCGTCGCCTGGATCAGGCGGAACGCGCTCGGCGCTCCCGACTTGAACGGCTGCATCTCCGCGTCCGCACCGGTCCAATCGTTCACGTAGCGCGCATACCCGCTGTCCGAGCCGTGCATGACGACGAGAATGTCCGCCTCGACGACCTTTGCCCAGAATGGGTCGAACTCGGGCTTGGCGAACGAACGAGACCCGCGGTAGCCAGGCACGGGAGCAGGGCGGATCAGCACGGCGCGCGCACCGCGCTCGAGCACCCATTCGAGCTCCTCGATGGCCCGTTCCACGATGGGAAGGGTGATGATCGGAGTGGCGAAGATGCGTTCTTTGAAATTGAACGTCCAGGTCTCGTACATCCACTCGTTGAGCGCGTGGATGGCGGCATGAGTGAGCTCGGGATCATCCCGCATCCGCTCCTCGAGCAAGCTGGCCAGGGTCGGATAGAGGATCGTGCGGTCGACACCGAGCTCGTCCATCATCTCCAGACGTGGCTCCGGTTCACGGAACGCGGGGATGGCACGGATCGGTTCGCCGTAGATCTCCCGTCGGCTCTTTCCCTCCGCATTGCCCTGTCGGAAGTACTCCTCCTGGGCGCCGGGGCGGGCAACGACGTCGAAGGTGGGGTTCGGTATGTAGTCGCTTATCTGGCCCCGGACGGCGATCTTCGTCCGCCCCCCGACGTCCACGTACTGGATCGCCCCCTTGTACTTGCCCGGCAGGAACTTCGTGAACGCTTCACGAGTCTCGTACATGTGGTTGTCTGCGTCGAAGATCGGCACCTGGGACATCGATCGAACCTCCTGTTTATTCGCCGTGCACTTGGACGACAGGGTCGTCCTCGCCGAGCACCCGGGGACCCGGGGTGAACGTGATGGGGACCCGGAGCGGCGCCCTATTGAATGCCGAGTGGTAGGCGATCGGCTCCGCCCCGTCGTCGAGCCTGATGTCGTCCAGCCGCATCAGGAGCTCTTCGAGTGCGATGCGCAGGTTCATCCGCGCGAAGTTCGAGCCCGCGCACCGATGCGGTCCCGCCCCGAAAGCCACGTGACGGTTTGTCCTACGCGAGAGGTCGAAGGTATCGGGATCTTCGAACTCTTTCTCGTCGCGGTTGGCCGAAGCCCACGAGATGAGCGCTCGCTCCCCCGCCTTCATCTCCTTGCCACCGATCACGGCGTCGCGCGTCACGCGGCGGCCGATGAAGACGAAGGGGCCTTCCAGGCGAAGCAGCTCCTCCACCGCGGCGGGGATCAGCTCGGGACGGCTCCGGAGCAGCTCGGGGATCGCAGGCTCCCGCGCGAAGCGCACCACGAATTGGCCCAGGGCACCCGCAGTGGTGTCCAGCCCGCCGAGGATCAAGAGCTGGATCAGCCCGTACACCTCGGCATCGGTGATGGGCCGGCCCTCGATGTGGGCGCCGAGAACGGCGTCGACGACGTCCTGGCGGGGAGACTGCCGGCGCCTTTGCGCCACGAACTCGGTGATCCAGCCGAACATCCCCTCCCACGCCTTGCGGCCAAGAGGATGGTTCGGGGTCGCCGCCGCGGTCGACAGATCGTTGATGTGCGCTATCTCGTCGGGCGGAGCGTGCAACACCTGGTCGAAGAAGGCGAGACCGGGGAAGGGGCGGGCGAATTCAGCCATGAACTCGCATTGCCCCCGCTCGACGAACCCGTCGACGAGAGCTGTGGCCAGCGTCCGGATCGGCTGCTCGTAGCGCGAGACCACGGCGGGGGTGAAATACGCATTGATCAGCCGCTTGTACTCCCGTTGTACCGGCGGGTCAGACCACTCGGGGATGGGCGGCACGACCGGTGCGGCGTCGGTGAGCCCCACTCCCTGAGCGGAGCTGAACGTCCGCCAGTCCTGTGCCACCTCGAGGACGTCCGCGTAGCCGGTCACCACCCAATGGCCCCCGTACTCCTGGCTGTGGGTGACCGGGCACCGGGCTCGCATGTCGCGCAGGACGTCGTGAATGTGCGAGGCCACCTCTGGTGAGGCGTGGTCGAAGTGCTCGACCCACCACTCCTCCCCGCCCATCTCCTGGTCCGCTTGTGACGTAGGGGCGGCGGCGGCCGAGGTCGGCTGCATCGACTCCCCCTTCCACGTCGTCGAGCCCACTTTCCGGCCCAGGCTAACAGAGTGAGTGATCACCCATTAGGGTCGGTCGTGACGAGCCCTCGACCGACGGGAGCGACGATGGACCTACTGCTGCGCAACGGCACCCTCATCGACGGGACCGGCTCCCCCGCCCGTGCCGCCGACGTCGCCGTGGCCGCGGATCGGATCGTCGCCGTGCGACGTCGGGGGGAGATCGAGCCCGACCGCGGCGCCCAGGTGGTGGACCTCGACGGCCTGGTGCTCACCCCGGGGTTCATAGACGTGCACACCCATTACGACGCGCAGATTCTTTGGGACGCGGACCTCACCCCCTCGGGCTGGCACGGGGTGACGAGCGTGATCATGGGCAACTGCGGGTTCGGCATCGCCCCTACGTTGCCCCGGCACCGGGACCTGGTGGTGCGGCTCCTCGAGAACGTCGAGGGGATGTCGATGGACGCGCTCAACGCCGGCATCGACTGGTGCTTCGAGACCTTCCCCGAGTACGTCGCCGCCATCGACCGGCGCAGCAAGCGCCTCAACGTCGGTGTCTTCATGGGCCACTCCCCTCTTCGAATGTTCGTCATGGACGGCGAGGAGCGCCCGGCGACGCCCGACGAGGTGGCGACGATGCAGCGGCTGCTCCGAGAGGCCATAGGCGCAGGCGCGATCGGCTTCTCCACGTCACGCGCTCCACAGCACCAGGGAGCCTTCGGCCGGCCCGTCCCCAGCCGATTCTCGGACGTCGAGGAGGTCTACGCGCTTGCCTCCGTCCTCGGCGACCTCCACAAAGGCGTGCTGCAAGTCGCGATCGGGCCGGGATTGTTCATCGAGCAGTTCTCGGAGCTGTCGGTGAAGTACGGGATTCCCGTCACCTGGACAGCGCTCCTGGCCCGGGCCGAGCGACGAGGGGGTGCCGCGCGAACGGTGGAGCGGGCCTCTGCGCTACCCGGTGAGGTGTACCCCCAGCTCGCCTGCCGGGAGATCGTGATGCAGGTCAACCTGGGCGATCCGTCTCCATTGGCAGAGGTCGACGAATGGAAGGAGGTGCTGGCGCGACCCCGTGAAGCGCGACCCGAGCTCTACCGGGACGCCGGGTGGCGCGACCGCGCACGCCAGCCGACCCTGGAGCGGTGGAGCCATCGCTGGGAGCGAATGGAGGTACAGGAGACGACACACCACCAGGACGCCACCGGGATCCCCCTCGCACGTCTCGCCGCCGAGCGGGGCACGACACCGTTCGACCTCATGATCGACCTGGCACTGGACGACGAGATGTCGACGAGGTTCCGAGTCGTCATGGACAACGACGGATACGACGAAGTCGGCGACCTCCTGGCCGACAAGCGCACCTTGCTCGGATTGTCGGACGCCGGGGCCCACGCCAGTCAGCTCTGCGACGCGTGCTTCTCGACCCACCTCCTGGCGCACTGGGTACGCGAACGCAAGTCTCTGCCCTTGGAGGACGCCGTGTGGCGCCTCACCGGGCATCCGCATCAGGCCTTCCGGCTCGCCGATCGTGGCCTCGCGCGCGAAGGTTTCTACGCGGACCTAGTGGCCTTCGATCCCGACACCGTCGCCATCACCGCTCCCGAACGGGTGTACGACCAGCCTGGCGGAGCGGATCGTCTCGTCGTGCGCAGCACCGGCATCGAGCACATGTGGGTGAACGGGCAAGCGGTGCGGCGCGCCGGCGCCGAACTCGACGACGTGGCCCCCGGCCGCTTGATACGCAGCTGAAGAGGCAAAGCGAATAGGCAGACCCGGCTCGGCGCCGCCGCGGCCCCTAACGGGCCTAGGGCGCGGGGACGTCGAGGACGACGGCGCTGCCCATGCCGCCGCCTGCGCACATAGAGGCCACCCCCGTGCCGCCTCCTCGCCGCCTCAATTCGTAGACGAGGCTCATCACCATGCGGACACCGGTCATGGCCACCGGGTGGCCGAGACTGCATCCGCTGCCCAGCACGTTCACCCGCTCCTCGTCTAGCCCGAGGATCTTGGTGGTGGCCACGGCGACCGAAGCGAACGCCTCGTTGACCTCCCACAGGTCCACGTCGGACAGATCGATCCCCGCCCGCGCCAGCGCCTTGGGGATTGCGGTCGTCGGAGCAATGCCGGTGTCGGCCGGCGGCACCCCGACCGAAGCCCATGCCCGCACGTACGCCAGAGCCTCGAGACCGAGGTCCTCGACCAGACCCCCGGCCGCGACCACCACGGCGCCGGCGGCGTCGTTGACGCCGGAGGAGTTGCCGGCGGTGATGCTGAAGCCTTCGATCTCGGGATGGAGCGGCTTCAAGGCGGCGAGCTTCTCCAGGCTGGTGTCCCGTCGGGGATGCTCGTCCACGGCGAACATGCCCGACGTCCCGTCAGGCCGCACGATCTCCACGGGGAACGTCTCCTGCGCGAAGGCCCCCGCGTCGATGGCAGCCACCGCTCGCTGGTGTGAGCGCAGGGCCCACTCGTCCATCTCCTGGCGACTGAGCCCGGCCTTCACGGCGGCGTTCCACCCCACGCAGATGGACATGTCGCGGTTCGGGGCCTCCTCGGAATTGCTGTGGCTGTCCGGGATCCACTCCTCGTCCCACTGCTCGGTCCCCGCCGGGCGCCAGGCCATGCGCGGCCTGGTGGACGCCGACTGGACCCCGCCGGCGACGACGACACGGTCCATCCCGGACCGTATGGACGCCGCCGCACTCTGCACGGCAGCCAAGCCCGAGGCGCAGTGGCGGTTGTGGGCAAGCCCCGGCGCATTGATCAAGCCCGCCTCGATTGCGGCGTAGCGGGCGATGTCGCCGCCGCCATAGAGCGACTCCCCCATCACGACGTCGTCGAAGAGGAGCGGGTCGATCGCTGTGCGCCGCACCGCTTCGTGCACAGCCATCGTGGCCAACCGGAAGGCGTCGATCCCCACGAGCGATCCCTTGAAGGCCGTCGCTATGGGGGTGCGGGCCGCGGCGACGATTATTGCGTCCTGCGAGTTCACCATGTCTCCTTTTGCATATCCCTCTGTATCTCCCTCTGCGTCTCTTTCTGTATCTCCTTCTGTATCGCCTTGTGCATGCGCGTCACGTTCTTTTGTCACTTCTCGGGTGGAGTGAGGTGCTCCGATTCGGCCCTCTGCCCCGGAGTGAAGAGGATGGGGAGCGACAACGGGGCCCGGTTGAACGTCGAGTGGTACTCGACAACGGCTCCTGGCTCGAGCCGGACCCCATGAAGACGGCTCGTGAGCTCCTCCAGGGCGATCCGGATGTTCATGCGGGCGAGGTTGGAACCGGGGCACCGGTGGGTCCCTGCCCCGAAGGCGATATGAGGATTGGGATCGCGGCCGAGGAGGAACTCCTCGGGGTCTGCGAACACCTCCTCGTCCCGGTTGGCCGACGCCCAGTAGACGATGACCCTCTCTCCGGCTTGGATCTGCCTTCCACCCAGCTCGGCGTCGTGACGAGCGGTGCGCCCTTCACAGACGAACGAGCCGTCGAGGCGCAGCAGCTCCTCCACCGCGTCCGGGATCCGCCCGGGTTGCTCGCGCAGCAGTTCGGGAATCTCGGGGTGCTCGCAGAAGCGCAACATGATCATGCCCAGTGCCCCTGCCGTCGTCTCCAGGCCGCCGAGGATCAGCAGGTGGATGGTCCCGATGGCCTCCTCTTCGGTGATCCTCCTTCCCTCGATCTCGGCGCCGAGGACCGCGTCCACCACGTCCCCCCGAGGGCCCTCGCGGCGGCGCTGTGCCACGAAACCGGCGATCCATGCCGCCAGCTTCCCGTGGGACTCACGCTGCTCCGACGCATGCGGCTGCGATGCCAGGGTCGCCAGTCGGTTGACCTCGGCCAGGTCCTCGGCCGGCGCGTGAAGAGCAAGATCGAAGAAGGTGAGCCCTGGAAGCGGGCGGGCAAAAGCGGACATGAAGTCGCACGCTCCCACCTCGATGAAACCGTCGATGAGCCGGGTGACCAGACGGCGCGTCGGCTCTTCCCACTCGCTCACCGCCGCTGGCGTGAAGTACCTGTTGACGACCCGACGGAATTCGCGCTGCAAGGGAGGATCGACGGTGACGGGGAGGATCTTGGTGGAAGTCGGCCGGTGGGGCACCGTGATGCCCAGCTCCGAGCTGAACGTGCGCCAGTCTTGGGCCACCCGGCGGATGTCCTCGAACTTGGTGAGGACCCAGAACCCACCGTCGTAGCGGTCGCTGCGCGACAGCGGGCAGCGGGAGCGGGCGCGCGCGAGCACGGCGTACAGGTCGGGAGCCAGCTCGGGAGACAGGGGATCGAAGTGATGCTCGATCCAGTCGTCGTCGATGGGAACGCTCGGGTGTACGGCGTCCGACACCGAGGTGCCCGTGGCCTGCGCGTCCGTCGCCTCGGTGTCCATGGGGCCCCTCGTTGCTCAAGGCCCGCACTCGCGGGCGTCCAAGGTGATGAGCGGGTGCTCACTTACATCATAGCGGCCCCCCTGTTAGGCTCCCCCAGGTGAGGGCGTCGGTCGATGCGGAGAAATGCCAAGGCCACGCTCGCTGCTGGGTGATCTGTCCCGAGGTCTTCTCTCTCGACGAGGAGGGTCACTCCTTCGTGGCGGCGCCCGAGGTCCAGTCGGGCCTGGAGGAGAAGGCGAAGAGCGCGGCAGCGAACTGCCCCGAGGGCGCCATCACCGTCACGTAGGCCGGCCAACTGAGGGGCCCGGCGGTATCTCCCCACGCCGTCACGAGAACTGGTTACCTTTTCGTCAGTAGACGAGGAGGGATCCCCATGCCCAAACGCGCGAGCCGCTCGGTCCGGGTCGCCCCTGACGGCACACCCGCCAAGAAACGGCTCACGGCGGACGCCAGGAGGAAGTCCATCCTCAAAGCTGCGCGCCGGGCGTTCAGCGAGGCGGGCGACGTGAACGGCACGACGATGAAAGCCATCGCGGAACGCGGCGGAATCAGCGAAGGCGTCATCTATCGCCACTTCAAGAGCAAGGACCACCTCTTCTACGAAGCAGTTGTCGAGCCGCTACGCGAGGCCGTGGACGAGCTGGTGATCGCTGCCGAGCTGGTGGACGCCGAAGAGCCCCTCACAGCGAAACGGCAGGTAGAGACCCTGCACGGCCTCTACCGACAGCTCATCGCCACTCTGGAGGAGGTCCTGCCACTGTTGGGCCTGGTCATGTTCGGGGACCCCAAGGTGGCCAGGCGCTTCTACCGCGACCATCTGGCCGTCGCCATGGACCGCCTGGGCGCTGCATGGCGCCAGGTCGAAGAGCGCCAGGAGCACCATTTCGAGTCCGCCAACATCGCCGCCCGGGCCATCATGGGGATCGCACTCGTCTTCGCCCTCGAGATCCACCTCAACGACGACTTCGACCGCGAGCGCGCCCTGGACGTGGTCACCAAGCTGACCCTGGAAGGCTTCTTCCCGCCGGCCATCGCCGAGAGCCGTCGCCCCTGACACGGTGAATGACTCGGTGAGCCTGGTGCAGGAGCTCGGTCGCCGCTTCCTGGCCGGCGACCGCCAGGGGGCGATGGCTCTGCTGCACCCTGAGCTGCGCATCGAGCAACCTGCCTCGCTCCCTCACGGCGGCTGGCACCACGGGCACGAAGGCATGGCGCAGATGGGGGCCCTGTTTTCCCAGCACTGGACGCGCACCATCGTCGAGCCGCGCGTCGCGCAGTGGGCGGACTTCGTGGTGCAGGTGACCAGCCAGACTTGGACAGCCAACGAGACCGGTCGCTCGGCCACCGTCGAGGTGGTGGAGCTGATCTCGCTCGCCGGCGGACGCATCTCGGAGATCCGCGTTTTCCCGCAGGACACCCATATTCTGCTCCAGACGCTCGATGACCGTGCTTGACATCCCCGACGCCCCGGTGCGAGATTGTAGGTGGGCGCTCACTTTCTAAGTGACGCGCCCCTGGGGGCTTCCGAGGCGCGAGTCGCGGACGGCGCCCTGTGACGTGGAGGTCAGATGTCGCTCACCTGGTTCGTATCGGTCGACGATCACCTAATCGAGCCGGCCAGGCTTTGGCAGGAGCGGGTGCCGGCCGGCAGGCGGGACGACGCGCCGCACATCGTGCGCGACGGTGCCTCGGAGTTCTGGGTCTACGAAGACAGGCAGATCGTGACCACGGGACTCAACGCCGTCGCCGGGAAACGGCGCGAAGAGTTCTCCCCCGAACCCATCACCTACGAGGACATGCGGCCCGGCTGCTACGAGCCTGCCGCCCGCGTGGCCGACATGGACCAAGGATTCGTCCTGTCTTCGTTGCTCTTCCCATCCTTCCCCCGCTACTGCGGCCAGGTGTTCCACGAGGCCAACGACAAGGAGCTGGCTCTGCTCTGCCTCCAGGCGTGGAACGACTTCATCCTGGAGGAGTTCGCAGACGCCTTCCCGGGCCGATTCATCCCGATGATGCTGATCCCGTTGTGGGATCCTCTGTCTGCGACGAAGGAGATCGAGCGCACCGCCGCGCGAGGTGCGAAGTCCATCGCCTTCTCGGAGAACCCGACAAAGCTCGGGCTTCCTTCCATCCACACCGATTATTGGCACCCGGTTTTTCGCTCCGCCGAGGAGGCCGGCTTGGTCCTGTCCATGCACGTGGGCTCCTCCTCGAACCTGATCCGCACGTCGGACGACATGCCCACGCTTGCCTTCATGGCGTACTCCGCCGCCGCCAACCAGGCCGGGACCCTTCTCGACTGGCTGTTCAGCGGGAACTTCGAGCGCTTCGGGGGGCTCAAGATCGCCCTGTCGGAGGGATCCATCGGGTGGATCCCGTACTTCCTGGAGCGGGCCGAGCAGGTAGTGGACAAACAACGCTTCTGGGCATCGCGCTTCGACATCAACATGAACGCCGCCCACGACCGCGGTGAGCAGAAGGCCGAATCTCACTTCTCGCTCGACACGGACATCCGCCATCTCTTCCGCGAGCACGTGTTCGGAACCTTCATCGAGGACCAAGCAGGTATTCGCCTCCTCGACATCATCGGAGAGGACAACGTCATGCTCGAGTGCGACTATCCCCACTCCGACTCGACATGGCCGGATTCGATCAACCTTGCTCGCAAGTGGCTCGCGCACCTGCCAGACGAGGTCCAGCACAAGATCGCCATCGGCAATGCGGCACGCGTGTACGACTTCACGCCCGCCGATCCGGCAGCCCTCGAAGTGTCGCAGACTTAAGGAGTGACAATGACCCAGCTAGCCGAGGCCCCGCTGCCCCTTTGCGAGCGCTATGCCGTCGCGGACGCCGACTCGCACATCATCGAGCCGGCGGATCTGTGGACATCGAGAGTGTCGTCGAAGTGGGGCGACATGGTCCCGCATGTGCGATTCCACGAGCGTTCGGGTGAGGACCGCTGGTACATCGGCTCGAGACGCTTGTTCGGTGTGGGCGCATTCGCGCAGGCCGGGTGGCCGGAATTCCCACCATCGCATCCCCGTCGCCTGAGCGAGGCTCTTCCGGCCGCCATCGACCCCAAGAAGCGCCTGGCCTACCTGGACGAGGTCGGCGTCTACTACCAGCTGCTCTATCCGAATATCCTCGGCTTCCACAGCCACATCTTTCTGAACGAGATGGACCCGGAGCTGGCCACCGACTGCGTGAGGGCGTACAACGACTGGCTGACCGAGTTTTGTTCGGCAGACCCTCGTCGGTTCATCCCCATGATGATGCTCCCGTTCTGGGACGTCGACGCCTCGGTCGCCGAGATGCGGCGCGCATTCGACATGGGTCACAAGGGCGTCCTGTTCGCCGCACGATACGACAAGGTCGGGCTTCCTCGCCTCGTCGACGACCACTGGGAGCCCTTGCTCGGACAGGCCCAGGAGATGGGTCTGAGCATGAACTTCCATGTGGGTTTCCTGTCCTCGAGCGACGAGCTGAAGGGAGCGGTGGACCAATCGAAGAAGCTCGACTTCACCCGTGAGAGCTCGCTGACGCTGCTCGGCAACGCGCAGAACGTCGCCGAGGTGATACTCAGTGGCGTCTGTCACCGCTACCCCGACCTCAAGTTCGTGTCGGTCGAGAACGGCGCGGGCTGGCTTCCCTTCCTGGGCGAGAGCATGGACTGGCAGTGGCTCAACGTCGGCGCCCACAAGGACTACCCCGAGCGGCTGCTGCCGAGCGAGTACTTACGACGCCAGATCTACGGCATGTACTGGTTCGAGCAGCAGGCCATGCGGGCCGTCATCGATCAGCTCGCCGACCACCTCATGTTCGAGACCGACTTCCCCCATGCCACCAGCCTGTCGCCTGGCCCCGCATCGGAGTCCCCGAGCCCGCGTGAGGTCATGGAGCGATCGCTCGCCGGGATCTCCGAAGACATCGTCGGCAACGTGCTCCAGCACACGGCCACGAAGCTCTACCACCTCGAGCCCCCCACCCGGTGACCTTGGACGACCGCTTGCTGCACCGGCGCCACTGCTACATAGGTGGCGCCTGGGTGCCAACTGCCGACGGGAAGACCTTCCCTGTGGTCTCCCCCTCCACCGAGGAGGTGATCGGCGAGGCGCCGCTCGCGACGAACGAAGACATGGACGGCGCGGTGCAGGCCGCCCGCCGGGCCTTCGACGAGGGCCCCTGGCCCCGGCTGGCACCAACCGAGCGCGCCGAGGTGCTCCTGCGGGCGGCCGAGCTGTTGCGCAAGCGGGCGGACGAGATCGCCGAGATCACGACCGAGGAGATGGGCTGCGCCATCAGCCAGTCCCCCCAGGCTCAGACCGGGATGCTCGGCCCGGTCCTCGAGTACTACGCAGAGCTCGTCCGGAGCTTCCCGTTCGAGCGAGCGGTCACGACCCCCGAGCGGGCCGGCATGGTGACGATGGAGCCGGTCGGGGTGGTGGCGGCCATCGTGCCGTGGAACGCCCCCGTCACGCTCGCGGTATGGAAAGTGGCCCCGTCGCTTGCGGCCGGTTGCACTGTGGTGTTGAAGCCGCCACCCGAGGCGCCGCTCAGCAACTTCGTGCTGGCCGAGGCCTTCGAGGAAGCGGGCGTGCCGCCGGGAGTGCTGAACGTCGTGCCCGCAGGACGCGAGGTGGGTGAGCACCTGGTCACGCATCCGGGTACCGACAAGGTGGCCTTCACCGGTTCCACGGACGCCGGTAAACGGATCATGGCGCTGTGCGCGCAGCAGGTGAAGCGGGTCTCTCTCGAGCTCGGGGGCAAGTCGGCCGCCATCCTCCTCGACGACGCCGATCTCGGTGCTGTGGTTCCCCGGATTGTGGGTGGAGCCATGCACCTGTCGGGCCAGGTTTGCGGCGCCCTCACCCGCGTCCTCGTCCCCCGCTCGCGCTATGCCGAGGCGCTCGACGCCGCGGCCGCGACGGCGAAGGCGGTGAAGGTGGGCGATCCACACGACCCGGAGACGGTCGTGGGACCGCTCGTCGCCGAGCGCCAACGCACGCGAGTGGAGGGATACATCGCCTTGGCGGTCGAAGAGGGCGCGCGTGTCGTGGCGGGTGGGACCCGCCCGGACCACCTCCCCAAGGGGTGGTACGTGGCACCGACCGTCCTGGCCGACGTGGACAACGGGATGCGGGTGGCGCGTGAGGAGATCTTCGGGCCCGTGCTTTGCTTCATTCCCCACGACGGCGACGACGACGGCGTCCGCATAGCCAACGACTCGCCCTACGGCCTGGCCGGTGGCGTATGGAGTGCCGATGCCACCCGCGCCTTCGCGGTGGCCCGGCGGATCCGCACCGGCAGCGTGTCCGTGAACGGCGGTGGCTCGCCGCTCCCCTTGGTCCCCTTCGGCGGCTTCAAGGAGTCCGGCATGGGGCGGGAGCTGGGTCCCGAGGGCCTCGTCAACTTCCTCGAGACGCGCAGCATCGGGTTGCCGCCGGAGCTTCGCCCGGCCTGAGCACACGCCCGCGGCGTGGACCTACAGTCTGGCGACGGCCGGCCCAGAAAGTAGACGGTGAGTGGTGGACGCGTCGGTGGGCATCCCCCCTGCGGTCAGCGAGGAGACGCGGGCGTTCTGGGAGGCTGCGGGCGAAGGGCGACTGCTCGTCGAGCGCTGCCAGGCCTGTGGCGCCGATTCGTTCCCTCCCACCGGTATGTGCCCGCGTTGTCGCGCCAGGGTCGTCTCCCCGGTAGAGGTGCGAAGTCGCGGCAGGGTCTACAGCTTCACCGTCAACCACCAGCGCTGGATGGCCGGGCTCGAGGTGCCGTACGCCCTGGTCATCGTGGAGTGGCCCGAACACCCCGGCGTGCGGGTCATGGGCCGGCTTCGCGGTTGTGCGCCCGAGGCTGTGTCCATCGGCATGCCCGTCGAGGTCGGGTTCGTAGAGGGGCCCGGTGGCTTCGCCATCCCGAGCTTCGTTGCAGTCGGAGTAGACGGCTGATGGGGCGCGACCACCTCGAGCGGCGCGTCGTCATATCCGGCGTGGGCCAGTCCGAGATCGGGCGGCAGGTATCGCGCTCGGGGCTGCAGCTGACGCTCGACGCGGTAGTGGCAGCCGTGGCCGATGCCGGCTTGAGGATCGACGACATCGACGGGCTCGCCATGTTCCCCGGCGGCGGCAAGGCGAACCTGCCCGGCTATGCCAACGGCAATCTCTACGAGGTGCAGGACGCCTTGCGCATCACCACCACCTGGCGTCAAGGGCAGGTGGAGGGCATGAGCCTTCCCTTCTACGGGGCTGCGCTGGCAGTGGCGACGAGCGAGGCTCGCCACGCCGTGGTGTGGCGCACGGTCAAGGAGGGGAGCGCTGCCCGCAACGCCGGGGGGCGACCGGCATACGGGTCGATCCATCCCGAAGCCGAGGGCCCGCTCGCGTGGCTGCTGCCGGTCGGCGCTCTTTCACCGGTGTGCCAGGTGGCACCCTTCGCCACCCGCTACATGCACGACTACCACGTGACCCGGGAGCAGCTGGCCTGGATCCCCATCACCCAGCGGTCGCACGCGCAGCGCAACCCCGACGCCGTCTACCGCGACCCGCTCACTCTCGACGAGTACTTGGGGGCGCGCATGATCTCGTGGCCCATGTGCCTGTACGACTGCGACGTGCCGGTCGACGGCTCGACCGCCATCGTCGTCTCCACCGTCGACGCCGCATCTGACCTCCGTGCCCCGGTGCGCATCGAAGCGATGGCCGGGGTGGTCGACGGCCGGCCCTACTGGGACCAGTGGGAGGACATGGGGCGGGTCGGCTACGCCACGGCCGAGGCCATGTGGCGGCACACGGACCTGGCCCCCACGGATGTCGACGTGGCTCAGCTGTACGACGGCTTCACCATCGAAGCGGTGTGGTGGCTCGAGGCCATGGGTTTCTGCGGCACAGGCGAGGCCGGCGCCTTCGTCGAAGGTGGCGCCAGGATCGGCCTCGACGGGGCCCTTCCGCTCAACACCTGGGGCGGCCAGCTCTCGGGGGGTCGCCTGCACGCAGCCTTCGGCCACACCGCCGAAGCTGTGCGCCAGCTCCGGGGCGAGGCAGGGGCCCGACAGGTACCCGGCGCCGAGGTGGTCGCGGTGACGAATGTGGGTGGGATCGAAGCCGGCGCGGCGCTGCTCACGCGCTGGTAGCGCCGCCGCCCAACGAGCAAGGAGAGCACATGCCGTCGCGCACAGGACGAGTCGAGGGAAAGGTGGCGATCGTGACCGGCGCGGGTTCCACACCTGGGCCGGGGATCGGCACGGGCAAGGCGACCTCGGTGGTGCTGGCGCGCGAGGGAGCGAGCGTCCTGCTCGTCGACCTGCACCCCGAGCGAGCGGAGGAGACCCGGGCCATGATCGCGAAGGAGGGCGGCACAGCAGAGGTCTTCGCCGCCGACGTCACCAAGGCAGCCGACTGCGACGCCATGGTACGGGCTGCCCTGGACTCCTTCGGGACGCTCGACATCCTCGTCAACAACATCGGGCTCGCCTCGCTCGGCACGGTGATCGACACCACCGAAGAGGCTTGGGACCGTGCGCTCGACATCAACTTGCGCACCGCCTTCCTGGCCTCCAAGTACAGCGTCCCGGTGATGGCCGACAAGGGCGCGGGCGCCATCGTCAACGTCTCTTCTGTGTCCGCTCTGCGCGGCGACGGGACCCTGGCCTACTCGGCGGCCAAGGGTGGGCTCATCGCCATGACCATAGACATGGCCTATTCCCACGGCCGCCAGGGCATCCGGGTGAACGCGATAGCGCCGGGCCACATCACCACTCCCATGGTGCTCTCGGTGGCGGCACCCGGACCCCGAGCGGATTTCATGAACAACATGCGGGCCGAGGCCGGCCTCCTGGGGACCCCCGGCACCGGGTGGGACGTGGGTCATGCCGCTGCCTTCCTGGCCGGCGACGAGGCACGCTGGATCACCGGGGCAGTGCTGCCGGTCGAGTCGGGCGTACTGAGCGTCACTCCGCTGATGATGGCCCCGTACCTGCGGGCGGTGCCCGAACCCGACGCCTAGCCCAGCGCTTAGCGCCGGTGGTCCTCCGTCCCCTCGCCCATGCGCAGGGCGTTCAACCACATTCGGTTGAGCTGGACGACGCCCTCCTCGAAGCTGCAGTGCACCCGCCCCTCCACGAACCAGACTTCTGCGAACCGCGTCAGCATGGCCATCAGCGCTTGAGAGCCGACCGAGGGGTCCACTTGCGGGTCGGCACAGCCCTGGCGCTGGAGTTGCCCTATGGCCTCGGCCAGGCGCTCGGCGAATACCTCGTGCCGGTCGAGGCGTTCGCCGTTGAGGACCTCGTCGTAACGCGTGACCTGCTCGATGACGCGCATGAGCTTCGCTTCGTCGCGATAGGAGACCAGGTAACGGCGGTTGGCGGCCTCCAGGCGCGCCACCACCCCCGCGGCACCGGGCGCGCCGACACTGGTCACCTCGGCCGCCACCGCCGCGCCGAGCTCTCGCTCGTGGGCCGCAGCGACCTCGCGGAAGATCTCCTCCTTCGAGGAGAAGTAGTGGTAGAA
>DATKIB010000160.1:0-25130 GCA_035509915.1 Acidimicrobiales bacterium
CTAGCGGTGTCTCTGCAGGCCCGAGAGCCCCGAAGCCGGGAGGGGCAAATGCGGACTAAGGGGGCCTCGGCGCTTGCAGGTACCATCGGCGCAGCGGCCGGGAACGCCACGGAAGGGCCGTGAACCCCCCGGCGGGCCCCCGACTGTGCGAATGGACCGGTTGCTCAGCGATGTCGAGGTCGTGTCCGAACGCGGCCGCCTGAATGCAGCCGAGGTGACCTCGGTCGAACACGACAGCAGGCTGGTGGGACGAGGGGCGCTGTTCTGCTGCGTCAGCGGGGCCGTCACCGACGGGCACCTCTTTGCGGGCGAAGCGGTGGCACGAGGAGCCGTAGGCCTGCTCGTGGAGAGGCCCCAGGATCTCGATGTCGCTCAGGCGGTCGTGCCCGAGGGGGCCGTGCGGCGGTCGATGGCAAAGGCCGCGGCGACGTTCTACGGCCATCCGGCCCGGTCGCTGCTCACCGTGGGCGTCACCGGTACGAACGGCAAGACGACCGTCACTCACCTGCTCGCATCGATCTTCGAGGCGCACGGAGCGCCCACGACGGTCATCGGGACCCTCGGTGGTGCGCGCACGACACCGGAGGCGCCGCTGCTCCAACGGCTGCTCGCCCAAGCGCGTGACTCGGGCCGCCGCTGTGCTTGCGTCGAGGTCTCCTCTCATGCCCTCACCCAGGACCGCGTGGAGGGCATGAGGTTCGACGCCGCAGTGTTCACCAACCTCGGGCACGACCATCTCGACCACCACGGCACGATGCAGAGGTACTTCGAGGCGAAGGCGTCGCTGTTCGTCCCCGAACGCGCCGCGATCGGGATCGTCCGAGGCGACGATCCGTGGGGCAGGCGTCTGGTCGCGGACAGTCCGATCGAGATCGTGGCGTACTCGCTCTCGGACGCGCAGGACGTCTCGATGGACGCGAGTAGGACGGTGTTCACCTGGCGTGGGAGACGGGTCGTCCTCGGTCTGGCGGGTCTGTTCCAGGTGCCGAACGCCCTCGCTGCGGCGACCGCCGCGGCCGCCCTGGGCGTTCCCGAGCAGACAGTGGTCGAAGGGCTCGCCGGGGCCCAGCCGGTGCCCGGACGCTTCGAGTTGGTGGACACCGGGCTCCGGTTCACGACTGTGGTCGATTACGCGCACACTCCCGAAGGACTACAGGTGGCCCTCGAGAGCGCGCGCCGGCTGGCAGGGGACCACCGGGTGCTCGTGGTCTTCGGGGCGGGAGGCGAGCGCGACCGCGAGAAGCGACCCGCCATGGGTGCCGCCGCCGTCGGTGGGGCCGACCTGGTCGTGCTGACCTCCGACAACCCGCGCGGCGAGGACCCCATGGCGATCATCCACGCCGTGCTCGGGGGCGTGGGCGAGGGAGCGCATGTGCTCGTCGAGCCAGACCGTGGGCGCGCCATAGAGGCCGTCTTCGAGCGCGCGGGAGATGGCGACGTGGTCCTGCTCGCGGGCAAGGGCCACGAGACGGACATGGAGCTGGCCGGTGCCCGAGTCGACTTCGACGACCGCGCCGCCGCCCTCGCCGCCGCCGGCCGCGTCCAGGCGAGGGCATCGGGGACCGGTGGTGCCCGGTGATCAGCTTGATGGCCTCGGGCGGCATCGCCCTCTGGGTGGCCGCCTTGGGTACCCCTGTGCTCATCCGCTGGCTCACGAGCAGGCGGATGGGCCAGCACATACGCGACGACGGGCCGTTCATGCACCTCGTCAAGGCCGGTACTCCGACGATGGGAGGAGTCGCGATGGTCATCGCGGCCGTGGCGGGTTACCTCCTCGCCCACGTCGGTACCCACGTAGCGCTGTCGAGACCCGGCGTGCTCGTCGTGCTCGTGACGCTGTGCGCAGGAGGCATCGGCTTCCTCGACGACTGGATCAAGGTGAGGCACCGCCGCAGTCTCGGGCTCACCAAGCGGGGCAAGTTCGGCGCGCAAGTGGCGATGTCGGTCGGCTTCGCCCTGGCGGCGGAGCACTGGGCGGGCGTCAACACTCACCTGTCGTTCACCCGCTGGGACTCGATCGGCATCGACCTCGGCAGTGTGGGCTGGATCGTCTGGGCGGTGTTCGTGATCGTTGGGACCGCCAACGCCGTCAACCTGACGGACGGTCTCGACGGGCTGGCCTCGGGCTCGGGGACCTTCTGCTTCGCCATCCTGGCCATAATCGGTTACTGGCAGTTCCGCCACCTCTCCATCTACCACGTCGCCTCCGCCCTCGACCTCGCGCTGGCCTCGATCGCCGCGGCTGGAGCCTGTCTCGGGTTCCTCTGGTGGAACGCCGCGCCGGCACGCATCTTCATGGGGGACACAGGGTCGCTGGCCATCGGGTCGGCCCTCGCCGTGCTGTGCCTGCAGATGAACCTCCAACTGCTCCTCCCGATCATCGGCGGACTCTTCGTCATCGTGACGCTCTCGGTTGTGGTGCAGGTGGTGAGCTACCGGGTGTTCCACCGGCGCGTCTTCTTGATGGCGCCGCTGCATCACCACTTCGAGCTCATGGGGTGGCCCGAGACGACCGTGATCGTCCGGTTCTGGATCCTCGGTGGCCTCTTCGCAGCCCTGGGACTCGGCCTCTTCTACGCCGATTTTCTCGCCGTGACGACCCATTGAGGCGACCGGTGGCTCGTAGCTCCAGCTCGCGTTCGGCCCCGCACCCGCCGTCGGAAGGGCGTGCCACGTGGCTCGGAGCCGGGAAGCTCTCGCAGGTTCCACCACCGCGGCACGCTGGTGCGGGAGGCTAAAGGGGTGCAACCCGGCGATCAACCGCGCGCGCACCGTTGCTTCGTGCACCACTCTGGTCCGGGGGTACAAAGGTGACCCCTGGCGGCGGCGCCTCGCCTCGTCTGCGACCTGCGACGCCGGCGGTGGAAGGCACCGGACGTCTCCGCCTCCTGAAAGGAGGTCGCCAGCAGCGACCCGAGCCGCCGGGAGCGCGACGAAAGGACAGGGTCTCGACACGGACCGCCATCCTCGGCCTGACCGGGGCCTTGTGCAGCATCGGTCTGGTGATGGTGCTCTCCGCTTCGGCGTACACGTCGCTGCAGTACTACGGGTCGGTCTGGACGATCTTCGAGCGGCAGGTGCTGTGGATCGCCCTCGGCGCGATCGCGCTGGCCCTCGCCGCCCGGTTCCCGTACAGGCATTGGCGCCGAGCACGACTTCTGCTCCTGTTCGGCACCATGGTGTTGCTGCTCGCCGTGCTGATCCCCGGGATCGGCGTCACCGCCGGGGGGTCGAGCCGCTGGATCGGATTCGGCCAGTTCCGCATCCAGCCGTCGGAGCTCATGAAGCTCGCGCTGTCGGTCTTCGCCGCGGATCTGCTGGCTCGCAGGTCCGACCGCGTCCACGAGGCGAGGTCGGTGGTCGCGCCGCTGCTCGTCGTGCTGGCAGTCTGCGCGGTCCTCGTTCTCAAGCAGCCGGACATGGGTACGGCTCTGGTGCTCGCCTGCATTACGTTCGTCCTGCTCTACGCGGGAGGGGTGCCCCTGCGGCCGGTCCTCAAGGCGGTGGCGGCCGTGGGCGTCGTCGGGCTCATCGTCGGCCTTGCCGAGCCCTACCGCAGGGCGCGGCTGCTGTCGTTCCTGAACCCGTTCGCACACGCAAAGGGGTCCGGCTACCAGGTGGTGCAGTCGCTCGTGGGCCTGGGCTCGGGCCACCTCTACGGGCTGGGCCTTGGGGGAGGTCGCGAGAAGTGGGGGCTGCTGCCCAATGCCCACACGGACTTCATCTTCTCGGTGATCGGTGAGGAGGGCGGGCTGGTCGGCACTTTGTTCGTGCTCGTGCTCTTCGCCGCCCTCGCGTGGTACGGAGTTCGCGCCGCGACTCGCGCACCCGACCGCTTCGGAGGATTGCTGGCCGTCGCCTGCACGTGCTGGATCACGAGCCAGGCTGTGATCAACATCGGCGCCGTCATAGGGGTGCTGCCGGTGACGGGCATTCCCCTTCCGTTCATATCCTTCGGGGGCTCCTCGTTGGTCATCACGATGGTCGCGGCGGGGATACTGGCCAACGTCGCTGCCCACGAGCGAAAGCCGACCCTCCGGTCACCGGGTGGACCGACGGCGCGCGGCTCGGCACCGGGCCCTTCCGGCCGGCCGCTAGCGCGGCGGTGAAGGCACGCCGCTACGCCCTTGTCGCCGGGGGAGGTACGGGAGGCCACGTGCTGCCGGCGCTGGCAGTGGCGCGCGCGCTGGTCGAGCGTCACGGGACCGGTTCGGTCGAGCTCGTCGGCTCGCGGCGCGGGCTCGACGCCCAGCTGGTGCGGGGCACGGGGATCCCCACCACGCTGCTGCCCGGGCGCGGCTTTCGCAGGCGAGCCGGAGCGGGGGCTCTTCTCGAGAACGTCTCGGCCCTGGCCCAGCTGGCAGCGGCCGCGGTGATGGCGCTCGTGGTCGTGCTGCGGCGCCGGCCGTCGGTGGTGGTGGCGATGGGGGGCTACGCCTCGGTGCCCGCAGCACTCGCCGGTACGGCTCTCGGCGTGCCGCTCGTGCTGGTGAACGTCGACGCAGTGCCCGGCGCCGCAAATCGCCTCGTCGGCTGGTTCGCCAGTGCGGCTGCCGTCGCGTTCGAAGGCACCCGTCTGCCGCGGGCTGTGGTCACGGGAGCTCCGGTGCGCGAGGAGGTGCTCGCGGTGTCGATGCCGGACCAACGCGCGCGTACCCAGGCTCGAAGACGGTTGGGCATCCCTGCGGGGCGGCGCGTCGTGGGGGCGGTCGGAGGCTCACTCGGCGCGAGACGCCTCAACGAGGCCGTCCTCGGCCTGGCGGAGCTCTGGGAGGATCGATCCGAATTTGCCGTCTACCACGTGGTGGGCGCCCGAGATGCCGCCTGGGCTCGTCAGCTCGTGCCGCCGGCCCGGCCCGGGGGGCTCTGGTACTCGCAGGTGGCCTACGAGGAGCGGATGCCGCTCTTCTACGAAGCAGCCGACGTCGTCGTCTGTCGCGCTGGCGCGAGCACCGTGGCCGAGCTGACCGCGGTCGGCATGGCTTCGGTGATCGTGCCCCTCCCGGGAGCACCGGGTGGGCACCAGGCCGCCAACGCGTCGATGCTCGAGCGCGCCGGCGCCGCGGTCGTCGTCGAGGACGGCTCCTGCACGCCCGAGCGCATCGCCCGCGAGCTCGAGCGCATCCTCGCCGACGAGGCTCTCCTCGGGCGTATGAGGGCCGCGGCCGGCGGGCTGGGACGGCGCGACGCGCTTGGTTGCGTGGTGGAGCTGGTCGAGGCCCACGCACGCGGCGGGCGGGACGCGACCGGCGACAACGAGGGCGCCGGGCCCAACGGGCCCGAGCCCCCGCCGCCGGGCACGCGACGAGAGGGCAACCGATGAAGAGCGAGATCCCGGTGAGCGCGAGCTCACCAGGCCCGAGGCCGTCCATGCTCTCGACGCCGAGCGTGATCCACGTGGTGGGTGTGGGAGGGGCCGGGATGAGCGCCATCGCCTCGGTGCTCGCAGCCATGGGGCACCACGTGACCGGCAGCGACCTGAAGGCGTCCTTGGCCACCCAGCGCCTCGCCGGCGCAGGGGTGGAGGTCCGTGTGGGTCACGATCCGTCACACGTGGCGGGCGCGCAGCTCGTGACGGTCTCCTCCGCCGTGGACGACTCCAATCCAGAGGTCGCAAAGGCCCGCGCTCTCGGGCTCCCGGTCCTGTCGCGGGCCCAGGTGCTGGCGGAGCTGTGCGCCTTGCGCCGATGTGTGGCGGTGTCGGGGACTCACGGGAAGACCACCACCACCTCGATGCTCGCTCTGATCCTCGTGGAAGCAGGTCTGTGTCCCAGCTTCCTGATCGGAGGGGACCTCAACGAGATAGGCACGAACGCGGTGTGGGACTCGGGGGAGTGGATGGTGGTGGAGGCGGACGAGAGCGACGGCACCTTCAACTCGCTCGACCCCGAGATAGCGGTGGTGACCAACGTCGAGCAGGACCACCTCGACCACTACGGCACCTTCGAGCGCCTGGTCGAGGCGTTCGACGCGTTCTGCAGCGACCGGCCGGGAGGCGTGGTCGCCGGGGCCGACGACCCGGTCTCGTTCGAGCTCGGCAAGCGCCACGGGGCTGACCTGGTCGGGGCGGCGCCGGCCTCCACCTACCGCATCGAGGAGCAGAGAATCGCCGGTTCGGGGGTGTCGTTCGAGCTCTCCTGTTCAGGTTCCATGCTCGGGCGCCTGGACCTCCCGGTGATCGGGGCCAATATCGCCAACAACGCGGCCGTGGCCACGGTGGCGGCTCTCAGGGTGGGGGCCCCGTTCGACGCCGCCAGAAGGGCGCTCGCGCGGTACGCGGGCGTGGCGCGCCGGTTCGAGAGACGGGGGGAGAGTCGGGGCGTGCGCTTCGTGGACGACTATGCCCACCTCCCGACCGAGGTCCGGTCGGTCATCGCCGCGGCTCGGGCGCTCGAGCCGAAGAGGCTCGTGGTGGTGTTCCAGCCACACCGCTACAGCCGGATCGAATCGATCGGCGACCAGTTCGCTGACTCCTTCAGCGGTGCGGACATCGTGGTCGTGACCGAGATCTTTCCCGCCGGGGAGAGGCCCCTGCCGGGCGTCACCGGACAGCTCGTGGCAGACGTCGTGGCCCGAGCCCATCCCGAGCTCGACCTCGAGTACGTCCCCGGGCGTCTCGAGCTGGCCGACCACATGGCGAGGACACTTCGAAGCGGCGACCTGTGCCTCACCCTCGGCGCCGGGGACCTCACCACCCTGCCCGACGAGCTACAGGCGGCGAGCGCGTGGTGAGACGCGACAGCTGCGCACTCTCGGCGGCCGGCGTCGAGGCCCTGGTCGAGGCCTTCGGGGAGCGCGCCGAGCGCGATGCGCCCCTTGGCGCACGCACCACCTACCGGGTGGGGGGGCGCGCGGCGATCTCGGTGCGGATCGACTCGCACGAGGACCTGCGGGCGTTGCACCGGGCTCTCGTGGTGGCCGGAAGGCCGGTGCCGCTCGTGGTCGTGGGGCAGGGGTCGAACCTGCTCGTCTCCGACGCCGGGTTCGCCGGTGTCGTGGTGAGCCTCGGGAATGGCTTCGACTGGGTGGAGGTCCGATCGCAGCAGGTGCGCGCGGGCGGAGCCACCCCGTACCCGGTGGTGGCCCGGCGGTCGGCGGCAGCCGGGCTCCGCGGGCTGGAGTGGGCGGTCGGGGTCCCCGGATCGGTGGGCGGAGCGCTGGCCATGAACGCCGGCGGACACGGGTCCGACACGGCCGCTGTGCTGGCGCGCTACTGCTCGTACGACCTCGAGTCGGGCGTCGAGGCGGAGCACGAGGCGGAGCGGCTCGCCTTCGGTTACCGCCATTCGGCGTTGGGCCCCGGTGAGCTGGTCCTGTGGGCGCAGTTCGATCTCGAGAGAGCTGAGCCGGCGGACACCAGCCTGTCCGTCTCCGAGGTGGTCCGTTGGCGGCGCGCCCATCAACCGGGTGGTCCCAACGCGGGCTCGGTGTTCACGAACCCTCCCGGCGACGCGGCGGGGCGCCTCGTCGAGGCAGCCGGCCTCAAGGGAAGCCGGATCGGCAGCGCCTGCGTCTCGGAGAAGCACGCAAACTTCATCCAGGCCGATGAGGGGGGCTCGGCCGACGACGTGCGGCGGCTGATCGAGCACGTGCGAGCGGAGGTGGCCGTTCGCACCGGGGTGGACCTTGCCACAGAGGTGCGCCTGGTCGGATTCGAGGACGTCCCGCCCACGCTGGTCCACGCCCGTGGCTGAGAGCTTGTCAAGGGCGGGCCGTCCACCTCGAGTCGAGGTCGAGGGTTGCAGGCCGTGAAGGTCGCCGGGGGCACCCGGCCCGCGATGGACCCGAGGATGCGTCACAGGCGCGCCGCCATCGCACGCCGCCGCGGACGTCGCCGCCTCTGGGTGATCCTGGCCGTCCTGGTCGTGCTGCTCGGGGGCTCGGGCGCTTTCCTGATGTTGCATTCCGGCCTCTTCTCGGCGCGTCACGTGACGGTCACCGGGGCCCAGCACACCTCAGCTGCGACCGTCGAAGAGGTGGCGGGTGTGGCACGTCACCCACCGCTGGTCGACGTGGACCCCGGCCTCGCGTCGAGTCGGCTCGAGCGGCTGCCGTGGATCTCGGTCGCCGTCGTGGACCGGGTCTGGCCGGACTCGGTGAGGATCCACGTGACCGAGCGCGTGCCGGTAGCCACGCTCCCCTCCTCCTCCGGGTCGGTGGCCCTGGTGGACGGCACCGGGCGGGTGCTCGCGGACGTGCCTTCCGCCCCCGGCGGGACGGTGCCGCTCAGCGTCGGAGAGCCAGCGCGCAGCCCGGGCTCGGTGCTCGGGCTGGTGGCGCGCAATGCGCTGAGCGTGATCGTGGACCTTCCGGCCCAACTGCGGGCGCAGGTGCGCGGCGTAGCAGCCGGGGGGCCGTCGGGGGTGGTGCTCGATCTCGCCGGTGGCGAGCAGGCAGTGCTCGGACCCCGAGACCAGCTGCCAGCCAAGTTCGAAGCCCTCGAGAGCCTGATCGCGGCCAACGCCCTGGCGGGCCCGGAGGTCGTGGACCTCACCGTTCCGAACGAGCCGACCGTGTCGCCACAGCCCGCCGGGGCGAGGTCGTGACCAGAGTCGGGCCCCCCCTCTGCGAGACCCGTGACCGGGGTCCCTGCACCTCAACCTGCTTGACCGCTTCACGGAGTGGCCGTATCGTGAAGAGACTCTCGACGCAGCGTGAAGTTGTGGTCGAGGGTGAGGTCAGCGCTTCGGTGCCGGCTCATCGGAGCCCGGACACCCCGGCGGGGCCCAGGTGCGGGTCCCGCACATGCCTGTGATCCGGGTGAGCGAGGAGAGTCGATGACCGGTCCATCGCAGAACAGCTACTTCGCTGTGATCAAGGTCGTGGGCGTGGGCGGCGGCGGGGTCAACGCGGTGAACCGCATGATCGAGGTCGGCCTGAAGGGCGTCGAGTTCATCGCCATGAACACCGACTCCCAGGCGCTGCTCATGAGCGACGCCGACCTCAAGCTCGACATAGGCCGCGAGCTCACCCGGGGCCTCGGCGCGGGCAGCGACCCAGAGGTGGGCCGGCAGGCTGCGGAGGAGCACCGGGGCGAGATCGAGGAGGCGCTCAAGGGCGCCGACATGGTGTTCATCACGGCAGGAAAGGGCGGAGGCACCGGGACCGGGGGCGCCCCGGTGGTGGCTGACATCGCGAAGTCGGTCGGGGCGCTCACGATCGGGGTGGTCACACGGCCCTTCTCCTTCGAGGGTCGCACGCGCTCCGTGCAGGCCGAGGCCGGCATCCAGAACCTGAAGGACAAGGTCGACGCCATCATCATCATCCCCAACGACAGGCTCCTCACGGTCTCCACCGAGAAGACGTCCATGGTGAACGCCTTCAAGATGGCCGACGAGGTCCTCCTCCAAGGGGTGAAGGGCATCACCGACCTGATCACGATCCCTGGACAGATCAACACCGACTTCGCCGACGTGCGCATGGTCCTCAACAATGCGGGCACGGCCATCATGGGGATCGGCCAGGCGTCCGGAGAGGGAAGGGCGGTCAACGCCTCCCGCGGAGCCATCACGAGCCCGCTGCTCGAGTCCTCCATCGAGGGGGCCCGCGGCATCCTCGTCAACATCGCCGGAAGCCCCGATCTCGGCCTGTTCGAGGTGAACGAGGCCATGGAGATAATCCACGGGGTAGCGCACCCCGACGCCAACATCATCTTCGGAAACGTGATCGACGACGCGATGGGCGACGACGTTCGCGTCACCGTGATCGCGGCGGGCTTCGAGCGTTGGGAGGAGCCGCGTTCGGGCGAGCCCAGGCCGGAGGAGCGCAGCCAGGTGCTCGGCGGGCGCGCCGGGCGCGAGGCCACGGTGCACGAGGACATCTTCGCGACTCCCGACGAGGACGACCTCGGGCTGGGTGACGACGAATTCGACGTCCCCTCCTTCCTGCGCTGAGGGTTCCCCGCACGCGCGAGACCGCCTGGCTCGGGGTGCCGGCGAGCCTCGACACCTCAGGTGTCCGTGCGCTGTGGACGGGCCGCAGCGAGGGTGACCAGAGGGCGCTCGTCTGCGGCTCGGAGGCACCTGCGCCCGTGCCGCCCGGGAGGCGCCTGCGGCGTCTGCACCAGGTGCACGGCGCCACTGTTCTCGCAGTGGACACCCCCGCGCCGGCAGGGTTGTCAGTGGAGTGGCCCGCCGAGCCGGGCGCGCCGCCCCCCGACGCAGACGCCTTGGTCTCGAGGGGTAGCGCCTCGTGCCTGGCGGTGCTCACGGCGGACTGCGCCCCGGTGGCGCTCTCCTCGCCCGAAGGGGCCTTCGGGGCGGTCCACGTCGGGTGGCGGGGACTGCTCGCCGGGGTGGTCGAGCGGGCAGTAGCTGCGCTGCGCGCGCTCGGAGCCACGCAGGTCTCCGCAGGGCTCGGGCCCTGCATCGGACCCTGCTGCTACGGCTTCGCCGCCCCCGAGCGCGAGCTGCTGGCCGGGCGCTACGGGGAGGGTGTCCGAGCCGAGACGGCCTCGGGAGATCCTGCGGTCGACCTGCGCGCAGGTGTGCGCTCGGCCCTCGCGCTCTGCGGAGCAAGGCTCGTGCTGGACCAGGTCGCCTGCACCGCATGCGGCGGGGACTACTTCTCCTTTCGCGCACACCGGGACGAGGGGCGCCAGGCCCTGCTCGTGTGGATGGAGGACCACCCGGATTGAGCGCTCGCGAGCGCTCGGGCACCGAGCCGAGCCCACCTGCGCCCCAGGTGGTGGCCGAGCGTCTGGGCGTCATCTGGCGTCGCATCGAGGGCGCCGGGCGCGACCCGTACGAGATCAAGGTCGTGGCCGTCACGAAGAGCTTCGGTCCCGGGGCTGTGGCGGCGGCGCTGGAAGCCGGCCTGTCCGACGTAGGCGAGAACTACGCCGACGAGCTCCTCGACAAGGCCGCCGCGGTCTCCGGGTCGCTACTCGGTGGGGGACGTGTGCGTTGGCACTACCTCGGCTCGATCCAGCGCCGCAGGGTGAAGGACCTCGCGGGCGTGGTCGACTGTTGGCAGACCGTGAGCCGCGTCGCAGAGGGTGAGGCCATCGTCACGCGACAGGGTTCGAAGAACGTGATGGTGGAGGTGGAGGCGACGGGTCTCCCGGGGCGCAACGGGTGCCCTGCCGGATCTGTGGCAGGGCTCGTCGGCGACTTGCGCTCGATCGGCCTCGACGTACGCGGGCTCATGACGGTGGGACCGCCCGGCCCTGCGGAGCTTTCGAGGACCGCCTTTCGGACCACGGCCCAGCTGGCCGACGCGCTGGACCTAGTAGAGAGGTCGATGGGGATGTCGGAGGACCTCGAGGTGGCCGTGCAGGAGGGCGCCACGATGGTCCGCGTGGGACGCGCGCTCTTCGGAGAGCGGCCCCTGCGCGAGCCTTGACGATGCCCGAGGGGCCGGAGATGGGTTCCCACTGCTCGGGATGCGAGGCAGTACGCTGTGCCGAGGGAGGCGTCTGATGGCTGGTTTCTTCAAGAGGGCCATGGTTTACCTCGGCCTCGTGGACGACGAGTACGAGGACTACGAGGACTACGAGCCGCGCGGCGTGACTGTGCCGCGTGGAGTCAACCGAGCAACCGAGGCGCAGCTCGAGGAGGAGGCACCTGCAGTTCCGATAGCCACGAGCACCATCAGGCCGATGGTGCGCGAAGAGTCCCCTGTGCAGGTGCCCACCATCACACCGCGCGCCGTCGTGCGCCCGGCGCCTGTCGAGGCGAGCGCGAAGGTGCACGTGGTGGCGCCGATGCAATTCGCAGACGCGCGCCAGATCGCCGACAAGCTCATGTCGAGCCAGCCCGTCATCGTCAACCTCCAAGTGGCCAACAGGGAACTGATGCGCCGCATGATCGACTTCTGCAGCGGGGTGGCTTACGCTCTGAGTGGCAAGATGGAGCGCGTCGCGGACAAGGTGTTCCTCGTCACTCCTTCCAACGTCCAGGTCTCGGCCGAAGAGCGTCAGCGACTCCAAGAGAACGGTCTGCTGCGGCCGTAGAGCCGCGACGCCGAGCCGACCCCGACAGCGAGCCCCGACTGTGCTCGTGGTACCCCATCTGCTGTGATCCTCGCCTCGAACTTCGCGCTGCAGCGAGCGCTCACGATCCTCGTAGAGATCTACGTCGTGCTGCTCGTCGCCCGTGCCTTGGTGAGCTGGTTCCCGGTCCACCCGGGCACCGCCTTCTACGGCCTCGTGAGCCTCCTCGACAAGCTGACCGAGCCGGTGCTGCGGCCGATCCGGCGGATACTCCCGCCGGTCAGGGCCGGCGGGATGGCCATCGACCTCTCCATAATCGTCGCCGTCATTGCGCTCGAGGTGATCGCCTTTCGGGTCATCATTCCCCTGGTCTGAGCTCCTCGGGCGAGCCGGCCCAGGTAGGTCCACGCAGGCGCGGAGCCGGTGGGCGGGGGTCCTCTTTCGGGGCCGGTGCCCTGGCTAGGATCTGCCTACATGGACAGTGGAAAGTCGAGCAGCCAGCCATCGAGCCTCGACAGCCTTCGAACTGTGGAGTTCCGCCAGACCCTGCGCGGTTACCACATCGACGACGTCGACGACTATCTCGAACGCGTAGCGGTAGAGGCAGAGGCTCTCCAGGAGCATCTCCGACAGGCGAACGAGCGGACGAAACAGGCTGCTGAGCGTGTAGCGCAGCTCGAGCAGATGTTGTCCGAGCGGGAGGGATCAGGTCCCGCGGAGCGCGAGCACGCGCCGGCGGTGTCCGACGACACCCTCCAGCGCACGTTGTTGCTGGCGCAGAAGTTCGTCGACCAGACCAAGTCCGAGGCCGAGGCTCAGGCCAGAACCTCTGTGTCGAAGGCGGAGGAGCAGGCGCGCAGTCTGCTGCTCGAGGCCGAGGCCAAGGCGCACACGATCACCGAGGAGGCAGCGCGCAAGAAGCGCGAGGAGGTGGACCGGCTCGAGTCGCTTCGCGCAGAGCTCGCCGAGGACGTGGAGACCATCGCCCGTCACCTCGAAGGTGAGCGCAAGCGGTTGCGCACTGCCCTGGTGGACATGCTGGCGTGGGTGGACAAGCAGATCGAGCCCGGGTCCTCGGGCAGCTCCGAGCACCCCGAGCGGCCTGCACCGCAGGCTCAGCCCGGCCAGCAGAGCGACGGAGGGCACGCACAGATGGGAGGCCACGAGTTGCCCCGTGCCTCAGCGGCACATACTGCGGGAGGCCGCTAGGGACAGGGGGTCTTCGTCACCTCGACCGACAGCTGGTCGGCGGCCTCCACCTCCACGATCACCGCGAGGGTCTGCTGGGCCACGTAGTCGCGATGCGCGAGCACAGCAGCAGACACGAGCTTCGGGGCGGCGACCCTGAGTTCTATGCAGTCGGTGACCGCCAGACCCGCATCACGCCGAGCGGCCTGCACAGTTCGTACGACGTCGCGGGCGATGCCTTCTGACTCGAGCTCCGGGTCGAGCTCGGTGTCGAGCATCACCACTCCCATGCCGCCGGGCAGCGAACGCCCGCGTCGTTCGTCGCGCGGCCTGAGCAGCAGCTCGTAGCCGCCCTCGGATGCCCTCAGGGTCAAGCCGCACACCTCCACGCCCTCGTCGACGGCCCGCCATTCGCCACGCTTCACCGCGTCGATGAGCTTCTGTGTGTCCGGACCCAACCTGGGCCCGAGCACCGCAGGGACCAGCGAGAGCACCCGCACGGCGACCGAGTCCACGTCGTCGGTGAACGTGACTGCCTTGACGTTCAGTTCGTCCTTGATCAGATCCTCGTACGGGACGAGCCGGCCGGGCGCCGTCGTGTGGACGCTGAGCTCGCGCAGGGGCAGACGGGAGCGAAGGTGGTTGGCCTTGCGGATCGCGTGGGCGCCAGAGCACACCTCGCGCACCAGGTCCATGGACGCCACGAGCTCAGGGTCGGAACCGAGCTCGCCAGGGGCGGGCCAGTCCGCGAGGTGCACGCTGCGCTCCCCGGTCAGGCCCCGGTAGAGCGACTCCGTGAGGAAGGGCAGCAAGGGTGCTGCCACCTTGCACAGCTCCACGAGCACGGTCGACAAGGTGTCGTAGGCGTCTACCTTGTCGTCCTCTAGATCGCCAGGCCCTTGGCGGGGACGCCAGAAGCGGTCCCGGCTGCGGCGGATGTACCAGTTGGTCAGGGCGTCGAGGAACGAGGTCACCGAGGCGCACGCCCCATAGAGGTCGTAGGCCTCCATGCAAGCGGTGACCTCTGCGACCAGGGCGGCGGTCTTGGCGAGCACGTAACGGTCCAGCACGTTGCCGGCGTCGGTGCGCCAGCGCCCTCGTATGCCGTCGGCGTTGCCGTAGAGCGCGAGGAAGTACCAGGCGTTCCAGATGGGGTTGAGCACCTGCCGGCGAACCTCCTCGATGCCCTTCGCGTGCACCACGAGGTCCTGACCCCGAAGGACCGGGGAGGAGACCAGGAACCAGCGCATCGCGTCCGCGCCCCAGGTGTCGAAGACCATGTCGGGCTCCGGGTAGTTGCCGAGGCGCTTGGACATCTTCCGACCGTCGTCACCGAGCACTATCCCGTGCGCGATGCAATGGTCGAAGGGCCTGCGGTCGAACAGGGCGGTCGACAGGACGTGGAGGGTGTAGAACCACCCCCTGGTCTGGCCCACGTACTCGACGATGAAGTCGGCGGGGAAATGGGAATCGAACCACTCCGCACGTTCGAACGGGTAGTGAACCTGAGCGAAGGGCATGGAACCGGACTCGAACCAGCAGTCGAGCACCTCCCCGACGCGGCGCATGCTCGAGCGGCCCGATGGATCGTCGGGGTTGGGACGGGTCAGCTCGTCGATGCGAGGTCGGTGGAGGTCGGTGGGCTCCACTCCGAAGTCGCGCGCGATCTCCTCGAGCGAACCGTAGACGTCGACCCGCGGGTACGCGGGGTCGTCGCTCTTCCACACCGGAATGGGTGCTCCCCAGAACCGGTTCCTGCTGATCGCCCAGTCGCGTGCACCCTCGAGCCACTTCCCGAACGCTCCGTCACGCACATGGGACGGCACCCAGTCGATGTCCCTGTTGAGCTCGATCATTCGGTCCTTTATGGCCGTCACCTCGACGAACCACGAGCTGACCGCCTTGTATATGAGGGGCGTGTCGGTGCGCCAGCAGTGGGGGTAGCTGTGGGTGTAGGTCTTGGACCACACGAGCGCCCCCACCCCGCGCAGGTCGTCGATCACGGCGCTGTTGGCGTCGAACACCTGCATGCCTTCGTAAGGCGGCACCTCGGATGTGAAGCGCCCCTGGTCGTCGACGGGGCACACCACCGCGATTCCAGCCTCCTTGCACGCCCAGTAGTCCTCCTCGCCGAACCCAGGAGCCATGTGCACCACTCCTGTGCCCTCCTCGGTCTCGACGAAGTCGCCGGCGAGGACCCGGAAGGCGTTGGGATGGCGCGAGAAGAACTCGAAGATCGGCCGGTAACGCCGCCCGACGAGCTGGGCGCCGGTGACCGCGGCGATCGGCTCGGCTTCGGAGAACAGCTCCGGGTAGGCGCTCACGCGGGCACTTGCGATCGCAGTCGGCGCCCCCATCACCTCGTAGACGAGATACTCGATGTCCGGGCCCACCGCCAAGGCCAGGTTGGAGGGCAGGGTCCACGGGGTCGTCGTCCAGACCAGGAGGCGAAGCGTGCCCTCGACCGGCCCGTCGCTCGCACGTGCTGAAGCAGACGGCTCCAGCTCGAACGCGACCGTCACAGCAGGGTCGTCGCGCGGGCGATAGGAATCGTCTTGGCGGGTCTCGAAATTCGAAAGAGGGGTCTCGCACTCCCAACAGAAGGGGAGCACCCTTTCGCCTTCGTAGAGGAGGCCGGACTCCCACAGTCGCTTGAAGGCCCACAGGACGCTCTCCATGTAGTCGAGGTCCATCGTCTTGTACGAGTCGGCGAAGTCGACCCAGCGCCCCTGGCGGGTCACGTAGCTCTCCCAGGCGTCGGTGGTGCGCTGTACGAGAGCGGCGCAATACTCGTTGAAGCGCTGGATCCCGTAATCCACGATGCCCGCGCGTCCTTGGACCTCGAGCTCCTTCTCGGCCTCCATCTCGGCGGGCAGCCCGTGGCAGTCCCATCCGAAACGCCGTTCCACTCGCCTGCCGCGCATCGTCTGGTAGCGGGGTACGACATCCTTCACGAACCCGGTGAGGAGGTGCCCGTAGTGGGGGAGGCCGTTGGCGAACGGCGGGCCGTCGTAGAAGACGTACTCGTTGTCTTTGCCCTCGCGGGCGGAGACCGACTCCTTGAAGGTGTCCTCGGCTGCCCAGAGCTCGAGCACCTGCCGTTCGAGGCTCGGATAGTCGGGAAGCTGCTCCACTTGCGGGTACGGTGATCCGCCACGAGGGTCGCCGGGCACGGTTCCAAGCGTATAGAGGCCGCGAGCGAGCTCGGTGCGGGAATACGACCGCCGCGGGGATGTTGCCGCTGCGGCAGGGCGACGCTAGGGTCGCCCACCTTCGTCCAGCGGGGTGGAGGACGCCGGTTGGGTCCAAGTGACGTGCGCGCGAGGATCGGCAGGCGCCGTGCCCCGACGGCGACCAGCCGCCGGGCGATGGGCAGAGAGCCGAGAGGGTGAGCGCATGATCGACACCGTTCGTGGTCCGGGCCGGCGTGCGGGGGCGCTCGACGGATGAGCCCCACCAAGAAGGCCGCCGCCGCGAAGCCGGCTAAGAGACCCGCTGGCAGGACCGCGGCACCGAGGAAGAAGGCCGCGACGGCGCGCCGCGCCGTGGCGCCGAAGAAGGTCGCCGCCGCGAAGCAGGCTAAGAGACCCGCCGGCAGGACCGCGGCACCGGGGAAGAAGGCCGCGACGGCACGCCGCGCCGTGGCGCCGAAGAAGGCCGCCGCCGTGAAGAAGGGCCCGGTGAAGACGGCGCCAGGAGCCTCCAAGAAGGCAACCCCCAAGAAGGCCCCATCCAAGACGGCCCTGTCACCCAAGGTGCCGGCGACGAGGACCCGACCGCAGAAGGCTCCCTCGGCCACGGTCAAAGAGACATCCGCGGCCGCCGGCACTCGGAAGGAGACGGCCGGCGCGGCCCCACCGAAGCAGAAGAGGGCGTCCGAGTCGAACGGCTCCGGCGCGCTCGGGGACAGCGCGCAGCCTCGGGCCGGCCAGGGCCTCAAGGGGCGCTCCGGAGTGTCGCAGGCAAGGCAGTCCGCCAAGCAACCGGTCGCACCGAAGCCGGCGCCGCGTCCGACGCGGGGCCCCTACGCCGGGGACGAGAAGTTCCTCGAGGAGCAGCGGCAGTTGCTCCTCTCCGAGCGCCTCGTCTACCAGCACCAGGCGGAGGATCTGCGCGCCGAAGCCGAGTCCTTGGCGCTCGAGCGTGAGCCGGGCGACGTGCAGTTCGACGAGGAGTCTGGCGAGGGCGGGACGGTGGCCGTGGACCGCGAACGCGACCTCACCTTGTCCGCGCAGGCCCTCGCCACTATCGAGGAGATCGACGTGGCGCTCGCAGCCATCGAATCGAAGACTTACGGAGCGTGCGAGAACTGTGGCCAGCCGATCCCGAAGGCCAGGCTGAGGGCCCTGCCTTACGCCCGGTTGTGCGTGGCGTGCAAGAGCGGGGGGCTGCACCGCCGCTGAGCGACGGCGAGCGCCACGGGGGCGGCTCGCTGCGCCGCCTGTCCGTGACGGGGGCCGTCGCCGCGGCAGTCGTCGCCGCCGACCAGGTGACCAAGAGCTGGGCGGTCCACCGCCTTTCGCACGGGCAGGTCCACGTACTGTGGAAGCTCGACTTCCAGCTCGCTTTCAATTCGGGCATCTCGTTCGGCTTCGCTCAGGGTTGGGGCCCGGTCCTGGCCGGGGTGGCGGTGGTGGCGGTCGTGCTGCTCCTTGGTTTTGCGCGCAGCGTCCATTCGGTCCCGCTTGCGGCGGCGACAGGGCTAGTGGTCGGGGGCGCGCTCGGCAATCTCTCCGACCGCGTGTTTCGTTCTCACCACGGCGCCGTCGTCGATTTCATCGCCCTCCACTTCTGGCCGAGCTTCAACGTGGCAGACAGCGCCATCGTCCTTGGCGCCCTCTGGGCGGCCTTCCTGCTTTGGCGCTCTCCGGCGGGTGGCCGGCGGCGATCGGTGGCGCACGGGTGAGCGGCGCCTCGTTGGCGCACGAGTGAGCGCCGGCCTCGAGGCCGACCGTCTCCTGGAGGTGGTCGTGCCCGACGCGCTCGAAGGCGAGCGGGTCGACAAGAGCGTGTCACTGCTTGCCGGGGTGTCGCGAAGTGTCGCAGCGCGGCTTGTGGCCGAGGGACGGGTCTCGATCGACGGTCGCCCTGCTGAGCTGCGCAGTCGGCCCCTGGCCTCCGGGGAGCGCCTTGAGGTCCGGATCCCACCTGTTGGTGAAGACCTACCCGTCGCAGATCCGTCGGTCGTGATCACCGTGGTGCACGAGGACGACGACCTGATCGTCGTCGACAAGCCAGCGGGACTCGTGGTCCACGCAGGCGCCGGGAACAACTCCGCCACACTCGTGTGCGGGTTGCTGGCGCGGTACCCGGAGCTGGCAGGTCTGCCTCGCGCGGGCGCCGGAGACCCGCACAGACCCGGGATAGTGCACCGTCTCGACAAGGGAACCTCGGGCCTGCTCGCGGTGGCACGCAGCGTACGTGCGTATCGGTCGCTCGCACGCCAGTTCCGCGAGCACAGCGCGGGCAGGGAGTACGTGGCACTGGTCGCGGGCTCGGTCAGCTCCGACGCGGGTGTCGTCGACGCGCCAATCGGTCGCTCCGCTCGCCATCCGGAGAGGATGGCGGTCACCCGGCGCGGCAGGGAGGCGACGACTTCGTACCGGGTCGCTGCCAGATACCGCGACCCGGTCGCGGCCACCCTGGTGCACGCACGCCTCGGCACGGGCAGAACGCACCAGGTGCGTGTCCACTTTGCTGCCATAGGTCACCCGGTCGTAGGGGACGATCGCTACGGCGGTGCTGCGAGCCGCCCCGCGGCGCTCGTCGGCTCGATGGGCCGGGGCAGGCTGTTTCTCCACGCGCACGAGCTGGAGCTCGAGCATCCTGCGGGAGGCAAGGCCTCCTTCTCTGCGCCGCTGCCCGCAGACCTCGCTCGAGTCTTGGACCGCCTCACGCCTTGAGGCGAGAACGGATGGGCCGGCCGCCCACCTGCTCGCGCGTCAGGCGGCGCGGTGGGCGTCCTCTATTACCGGCAGCGCCGACAGGTGCTCCAGCGCGCGCGCCTCTGCCTGACGGGCGCGCCTCACGCCCACTCCCAGCTCGGACGCGGTCGCCTGCAGCGACGCGGGGCTCCGGCCGTCGAGACCGAAACGGATGCGCAGCACGTCGCGCTCGAGGGGCTCGAGGTCGTCGACCGCCTCGAGTACGCGGTCGAGGACGATACGCCGCTCCACCTCGTCCTCGAAGCTGCTGTCGTCCCCCGCCACCAGGTCGCCAAGAGGAGTGCTGCTATCGGTTGCTGCCGGCTGGTCGAGGCTTGCGACGACCCGGGCCGCCTTCCGCAGCACTTCGAGGGCGTCGGGCGCGACCCCGCTCGCTTCCGCGACCTCCTCGGGTGTCGGCTCGCGCTGGAGCTCGGAGACGAGCTCCCAGGTGAGCCGGTCTGCACGCTGGGATTGCTCGGCGACCTCCATTGGCACGCGGATCGTGTTGCCGTGCTGTTGCACGGCGCGCTGCAGCGCCTGGCGTATCCACCACGTGGCGTAGGTAGAGAACCGGAAGCCCCGCTGCCAGTCGAACTTGTCCACCGCACGCATGAGCCCGAACGTGCCCTCCTGGACGAGGTCGCCGAAATCGACCCCACGATCCTGGTACCGGCGCGCCCAGTGCACCACCAGGCGCATGTTGGCCGCGATCATCCTGGCCCGTGCCTCGGAGTCTCCCTCGGCCACCCGTTTCGCCAGCTCCACCTGCTCTGTGGGGTCGGGCAGCGGGTACCGGTCGAGGTCGTCGAGGAACAGCCGGATGCTGTCGCTGGTCCCTGTGCTGGTACTGGTGCTCGAACTCGCCATCTACGCCTCTCGCTCCGTATCTATTGCTCTGGGTTGCTCGTTGCGGCCGGCCTGCAGCTCCGGACATGTCGCCCTGATCACCCACGGGGAACAACACAGATGTGGTCCGGCTCATTCCTCGGCAGCCTGCCGTGCCGGCTTGCACCCCCGTGGCGCGGGTGGTCCTCTTCTACCCATGCCCACGCCCGGCTCCTCGTACCCTCATTCGACGGGCACCGCACGGGGACCCGGCCACCTCGGCCGAATGGTGGTCGTCAGGCACGGCACCACCGCCTGGAGCCGCGCCGGCCGCCACACCGGTCGCACGGACGTACCGCTGTTGACCGACGGCGAGCAGGAGGCGGAGTTGATCGGCCGGAGGCTCCAGGGCCATTCCTTCGCCCGGGTGCTGACCAGCCCCTCGTCGAGAGCACGCGACACCTGCGCGCTCGCTGGATTCGGCGACCAGGCACAGGTCTGCGAGGACCTGGCCGAATGGGACTACGGCGCGTACGAGGGCTTGACCACTGCTCAGATACGCGCCGAACGCCCCGGTTGGCAGCTCTGGATCGACGGGGTGGTGGGCGGCGAGACGCTCGAGGAGCTCTCTCGCCGTGCCGACAAGGTCGTGGCACGCGCCAGGGCCGATGCCGAAGCGGGCGACGTGCTCGCCTTCGCGCACGGGCACATCCTGCGGGTGGTGTGCGCGAGGTGGCTCGGAATGGCAGCGGCCGAGGCGTCCCGCTTTCTCCTGAGCCCCGGGGCCGTGGGCGTCCTCGGGTGGGAGCACGAGACGGCCGCAGTCGTTCGCTGGAACGACGCCGGGAGGGATCCCCTCGGCGCCTGACCGTCTGACCCGGTCACCGCGTCAGTTCAGTGAAGAGAAGGAGCGGGAGCAGATCCGCGCGCGCGGCTCACCATGTCGGCAAGGGTGAACGACCCGAGGTGCTCGCGCATGTGCTCGCCGACCTCCGACCACACTGCGAGGAGGATGCACTGCCCCTCGTGCTCGCAGGCCCCGTTCTCGTGCGGTCGGCCGAAATCGCCGGCCACGATCGGACCGTCGACCGCGCTCACGATCTCGCTCAACGTGATCTCCGACGCAGGCCGAGCCAGGACGTAGCCTCCACCCACCCCACGCTTGGAGCGCACGAGGCCGGCTCCCTTGAGAGCGAGGAGTATCTGCTCGAGGTACGGCTGCGGGAGGCCGGTTCGCTCGGCGATGTCCCTGACCGACGTCGGGCTCCGGGTGTCGGAGCGAAGCGCGAGCGAGAGCAGAGCACGGCTCGCGTAGTCGCCCCGGGTGGAGACCTTCACGACCCGATGCTACCTGGCACTGCGCTGGAGTCGTTGGAAGCCGGCGGGGCGGGCTGTGGGGTGTCGTGGACCGGGGAGCAGCTTCCGACCCACCTCCGCGCGACGCGCGCGCCGACCTCTAGAGTGGACGGCTTGGCCCGAGCGTCCCGCAAGGCAGGCGACCAGGTGGTCGATCCCGACCGCAACTCTCGTCCGGTCGTGCCCGACTACGGCGGGGCGTGCCTCTCTTCGCTCCTGCACGCGCTCGATGCCCGCGCGTCGCCAGAGGCACCAGGGTGGCTCCCCGAGGCCGCCAAGGGTGCCAGGCAGGTCGTGCTGCTCGTGCTGGACGGTGTCGGATGGGAGAAGCTGAGAGCTGCGCGCTCGCTCGCCCCGACGCTCTGCGAGGCCGAGGGCGGACCCATCACCTCGGTGGCGCCCACCACCACCGCGACGGCGCTCACCTCTATTACCACCGGCCGCGCTCCCGCCGAGCACGGCGTGGTGGGGTACCGGTTGCGCGTCCCCGACGGCGACGCGGGTTCGCACGGGTCGAGCGCGCGCTCGCCGCAGGGTGCAGCATCCGACTGGGAGGTCCTCAACGTCCTTCGCTGGCGAACGGGCCGGGGGGACGCGAGAAGGCTGATCCCGGCCCCGGCGTTCCAGCCGATCCCCCCCTTCGGAGGCGCGAAGGCGGTGGCGGTCACGAGAGCCGAGTTCGCGGCGACCGGGTTCACTGCTCTCCACCTCGCGGGCGCGAAGCTCGTCGGCTGGGCCCTGCCTTCCACGCTCGTGGTACAGGTACGCCGGCTGCTAGCGCAGGGAGAGCCGTTGGTCTACGCGTACTACGACGGCCTCGACAAGGTCGCGCACGCCCACGGGCTCGGCGACTTCTATTCCGAGGAGCTACGCGCGGTCGACCGGTGGGTGGGCGATCTGGCCGAGTCCCTGCCGCCGGGCTGCGCCCTCGTGGTGACCTCCGACCACGGCCAGGTGGAGGTGGGACCCTCGGTCCGCCTGCCCGGTCCCGAGCTTCTCGAGCACACCGAGATGCTCTCGGGAGAGGGCCGATTCCGGTGGTTGCACGCGCGCCCGGGTGCCACGTCGGACCTGCTGTCGGCTGCGAGCGAGGCCCACGGATCCGAGGCGTGGGTCCTCACGCGAGAGCAGATCGTGGAGGAAGGCTGGTTCGGCGGCCCGCTGGCGCCGCACGTCGCCGCCCGCCTGGGGGACGTGGCACTCGTGGCCCGTGAGCCGGTCGCGTTCCTCGACCCTGCCGACACGGGGGAGACTCGCCTCGCTGCCAGGCACGGATCCCTGACACCGGCGGAGATGTACGTTCCGTTGATCGCCTGGCGCGCCGCCTGAGCACCGCAGTGCGCCCCGCCAGTCGATCGGATGAGCCGACGCGGATGAGCCGACCGGACACGTGGAGGACGAGACGATGACGAACGAAGCGGGCGGACCGGGAGCCGAAGAGGCACCAGACGCAGTGCTGCTCGAGGGCCCGGGTCGCGCGTCGCCCGTCCTGGGTGTCGCTCCGGGCGCCACCGACGGGACCCGCGACGCAGGTGGAGAGGAAGACTCCGAATCGGTCCAGCAGCCCGCCAAGGTCATGCGGATCGGCTCGATGGTCAAGCAACTGCTCGACGAGGTGCGCAACGCTACCCTCGACGAGGCCTCGCGCAGCAGGCTGCGCGAGATCTACGAGCAGTCGATCCGCGAGCTGGCCGGGGCGCTCAGCCCCGATCTCGCCCAGGAGCTGGACCGCATGGCGCTTCCCTTCGACGAGTCGGCCCCTTCGGAGGCCGAGCTGAGGATCGCCCAGGCGCAGCTCGTGGGCTGGCTGGAGGGTCTGTTCCACGGGATCCAGGCCACCCTCCTGGCCCAACAGATGGCGGCGCGGGCCCAGCTCGACCAGATGCGCCAACGCGGACTTCCCCCCGGCCCCGGACCGGGCGAGGACTTCCCCCCGGCCCGGCCGGGGACCTATCTCTGAAAACGTCTCGGTGGACGTCGCGGCCGTGCGCTATCCTCGAATCACAAGTCTGTAGTTCTCCACAAGAGCCCATGGCCCTGTGGAGAAAGACGGGTGGGTGCTGACCAGGGGCGGCCGCCAACGAGGACCAAGTCGAGGAGGAGACTGGCTCATGGCCGCGGACGGGTCGTTCGCACATCTCCACACCCATACCGAGTACTCGATGCTCGACGGCGCCTCGCGGATAGCGGATCTCGTGCGCGCAGCGCGCGACGACGGGCAGCCGGCGCTCGGCATAACCGATCACGGGAACATGTACGGGGTCCTCGACTTCTACGCGGCCTGCCGCGCCGAGGGACTAAATCCGGTGATCGGCACCGAGGCGTACATGGCAGCGGAGTCGCGTCACGAGCGCCCGGTACGACGCGGGAAGCTGGACGACACCGGCGGGGAAATAGAGGGCGGCGAGAAGCTCTACTACCACCTCACCCTTCTCGCCGAGACCAACCTCGGGTATCGCAACCTGATGAAGCTCTCGTCGGCGGCGTACCTCGAGGGCTACTACTACAAAGCCCGTGTGGACTGGGAGCTTCTCGAGCGTCATCGCGAAGGACTGATAGCCACTACCGGGTGCCTCGGCGGGGTCGTGCCGCAGGCGCTGCTCTGCGGCGACGAAGAGCGAGCCCTCGAGCTGGCCGGTCGTCTACAGGACATCTTCGGGCGTGAGTCGCTCTTCGTCGAGGTGCAGGACCACGGCCTCGGCGAGCAGCGTCGCACCAACCCGGGACTCGTAAGCATCGCTCGGCGATTGGGAGCCCCGCTGCTGGCCACCAACGACAGCCACTACACCCGCCGAAGCGACGCCGTCGCGCACGACGCTCTGCTGTGCGTCCAGACAGGGGCGAAGATCGAGGACCCGAAGAGGTTCAAGTTCGAGGGAGAAGAGCACTTCTTGAAGTCCGCGTCGGAGATGCGCAGCTTGTTCTGTGAGCTCCCCGAGGCGTGCGACAACACTCTTCGAGTCGCCGAGAGGGCCGCGGTGGAGATCGTCTTCGGCCTCGACGCCCTCCCGGAGTTCGAGGTCCCCGCGGGCTTCCAGGGTGGCACCTACGAAGAGCGCGCCGATGCCTACCTCCGCCATCTGACGTTCGAAGCTGCCTCGCACCGTTACGGCTCGCCCGTTCCCACGGTCGTGGGCGACCGCCTCGACTACGAGCTCGGGGTCATCACCAAGATGGGCTTCTCCGCGTACTTCTTGGTGGTCTGGGACCTGATCCGGCACGCGCGCACGAGCGGGATCAGGGTGGGCCCTGGCAGGGGTTCAGCGGCGGGGTGCTGCGTCGCATACTGCCTGGGCATCGTGGACGTCGACCCCATCTCAAACGACCTGCTGTTCGAAAGGTTCCTGAACCCGGGCCGCAAGCAGATGCCCGACATCGACATGGACTTCGACGAGCGGTTCAGGGGCGAGATGATCCGCTACGCCGCCGAGCGCTACGGGTCGGACCACGTCGCGCAGATCGTCACGTTCTCCACGATCAAAGCGCGCGCGGCCGTGCGTGACGCAGCGAGGGTGCTCGGCTACCCGTACCAGGTGGGCGACAGGATCGCGAAGTCGATGCCCCCCTTGATCATGGGACGCGACACCCCGCTTCGGGCGTGTCTCGAGCGTTGTGACGGACACGAGGACGGGTACAACGCCGCGCAGGGTCTTCGCGAGATGTACCAGTCCGACGCCGAGGCGCAGCGGGTCATCGACGTCGCCAAGGGGCTCGAGGGGCTGCGCCGGCAGGACGGCATACACGCGGCGGCGGTCGTGATAACCAAAGAGCCCCTGACCGAGTACCTGCCGGTGCAGCGCAAACCCGAGAACGGGCAGGACCCCTCCGCCGCCCCGGTCGTGACCCAGTACGAGATGCACGGGGTGGAGCAGCTCGGCTTGCTCAAGATGGACTTCCTGGGC
>DATKIB010000161.1:0-2758 GCA_035509915.1 Acidimicrobiales bacterium
TCGAGCAGCTTGGACCGCGTGCGCTCGCCCTTCGACGACCTCGGTCCGGTGGGCTTCTCGGTGTCGATGCTCATGGTGGGCTCAGGCTCCGTCGCGCCGAAGTAGCAGCACACCCGAGGGCGTGCCTCCCCCCGAAGCCACGACCGCGGTGCGGGCACCGGTGACCTGGCGCTCCCCCGCCTCGCGGCGCAACTGCGCCACGGCCTCGTAGATGAACCCGAAGCCGTGGGTGCGGCCTTCGGAGAGCTGTCCACCGTGCGGGTTCACGGGGAGCTCGCCATCGAGCGCAATGCGGCGGCCGCCCTCCAGCCAGTCCTTCGCCTCCCCCAGCTCGCAGAAGCCGAGGCCCTCGAGCCACGAGATGGCGTTGAAGGTGAAGCCGTCGTACAAGAGCGCCAAGTCCACATCGACCGGCCGGAGACTGGTGCGGGTCCACAGATGTGCCGCCTGCCCGAGCACCTGGGGCTCGTGGGTCAGCGTGCCCTGGTCCCAGGAGACCCGCTCGGCGATCTGCGTGCCGACCGCCTCCACCCTCACAGCCGGCTTGGGCAGGTCGGGCGCCGCCGACGCGTCCGACACCACGACTGCGATCGCACCGTCGCAAGGGATGTCGCAGTCGTACAGGCCGAACGGCGAGGTGATGGGCCGGGCAGACATGTAGTCGTCCATCGTCATCGGCTCGCGGTAGATGGCAGCCGGGTTGTGCGCCGCGTTGGCTCGGCTGTTGACGGCGATCCACCCGAGCATCTCTCGGGTGGCTCCGTAGCGGTGGAGGTACTGGTTGGCGTTCATGGCGATCCAGTTGGCGGCCGACATGGCCCCGAACGGCGCCCTCCACTGCATGGAGCCCGACACCCGTCCGCCGCCCGCTCCCCGCAGCCCGAGCGTGGCGAAGGTCGATTCCCAGACGGTGCGGAAGCACAGCACATGGCGGCACAGACCAGCCGAGACCGCGAGCAACGCGGCGATCACAGATCCTGCCTGGCCGGGCAGGTCGCCCCCGCCGTTGATCCACGTGGGCTCCAGCCGCAGCGCCTCCTCCACAGCGGCGACACCACCCTCGCTCATGCCCATGCCGGCGGCCCCCGGATAGGTGGAGAGACCGTCGATGTCGGCCAGGGTCAACCCGGCGTCGGCCACCGCCTCGAGGCAGGCGTCGACGGTGAGCGAGAGGGGGTCGCGCATCAGGCGCCGTCCGATCGCCGATCGTCCGATGCCCGACAGCACCGCACGGTGCTCGAAGCGCTCCTCGCTCACCGGCGGCCTCAGCGACGGCCTCGTCGGTGCCGCCACCGGATCGGAGCAGGCGTCGGTGCCTGTCGGCTCGAAGAGCGGCAGCCACACGTCGTCGTCCTCTTCGAAGCGGACCCTCACCTGCTGCCCGATGTGGACGTCGGCCGGGTCGCACCCGACGATGTTCGTCGTGAGCCGCACTCGGGGGTCCTCGGACAGCGCGACGACCGCCACCACGTACGGCGGGGAGAGATCCGGGAGCCACTGGTGCGCGTTCACCGTGTAGCCGACGATCGTGGCTTGACCGGTGACCTCCCTGGGAACCCAGGACCTGCTGCGGCAATACGGGCAGATGGGTACGGGGGGGTGCACCAGCGAACCACAATTGCCGCACGCCTGGACGCGCAGTCTCCCGTCCTCGCCCGACTTCCAGAACCATGCCGTGCCAGGAGTCAGCTCCGGCAGCGGCCTCGTCACGACGAAGGCGGTGAGACGGTCTTACCCGGGACGAGGCTGCCGCAGATGGGGTCGGCCCCCGGCACCAGACGGAAGGTCGAGCCCGAGAGCTTCGTGATGTAGAGGCAGTTGCCGGGTGCGCCCGGAGCGGCGACGCGCTTGGCCATGTTGATCGTGCGGCCGCCCAGCAAGCCGGCGGCGTTGTAGTTCTTGATCCGGCCCAGCGCGGCCAACAGCTTGGCCTGGCTCGGGTGAGAGCCGGCTGCCTGTAAAGCCTGTACGAGCAGAACCACCGACGCATAGCCGTCGTACTCGGCGTAAGTGGGATCGCCAGTGATCTTCGCGACCTTCAGATACTTCTGGAACTGCACGGTGGCTGCGGTGTGCATCTCGATCGGCTCGAACGACGACAGGAAGTAGACGTTCTGCGCCGCCGAGAGGGCTCCGGGGCCGGCCTGAGTGAGGTCACCTCCGTACCCCGTGGGGAGCAGCGCCACCTTGATGTTCGCACCGACCTGGTGCAGCGCCGACACGAGCAGCAGGCCGGTGTTGGGGTCGACCGACGCGGTCACGGCGTCCACACCCGACGACTTCATCGCCAGGGCGATCGGCTGCACGTTCGTGCTCCCGAAGGAGAAGTTGGCATTGAGGTACCCGACCTTGAGGCCCGCGAGCTGTGCGGAGACGGCAGCCCCTTCGGCAGCGTCGGCCGACTGGGGTGAGATGCCGTAACCCAATGACCCGAGGTTGGTAGCGCCTTCCAGCTTGAAGAACTTCCCGTCAGTCGTGGCCACGAGGCTGGCGTCGATCGGACCGTACACAGAGAACATGTTCTTGGTGTTGGTCCACTCCGAGGAGTCCTCTGCCGCACCCACGACCGGTACGCCGTGCTGCGTGAAGACGCTCGCTGCCAGGAATGTGAGCGACGAGACGGCGATGACGGCCGTCACGTGGTCCTGTAGGACCAGCTCCTGTGCCGCCGACTGCGCTCCCGTCGGCGACGTCTGGGTATCCGCCAGGTCGAACTTGATCGTGTAGCCGTGTGCCTTGGCGTAGGCGACACCCGCCT
>DATKIB010000162.1:0-18064 GCA_035509915.1 Acidimicrobiales bacterium
CCGACGGTGAGCCGACCGCTCACCTCGTCCCCGCGAGGGACGGGGACGGTTTCGAGGTCTCCTTCAGCTACCCGCCTGTGCCCGAGACGGTCCGCGCCACCCTTTCGGAGGTGGCGCGCTGCACGCGCGCCGGGATCACGATCAACACCTTCATGCTCGACTCCAACCGCTCGTTGCAGGGTTTCGTCGAGCAGATGACGAGGCTCAACCGGGGGAGGGCGTTCTTCACCACTCCCGAGACGCTGGGCGACTACGTGCTCGTGGACTTCCTCGAGCACCGCCGCGGCGCCCGCTCCTCGGCCAAGCGCGGCGCCTGATCCCGTCGGGCAGGGGGGTTGCGGCGCGCGCACCCTCAGTGATTTTGCCGCCCGACATTGCGAGATTTCCCTTGCGTTCCGCCGACGGATGGGTAAGGATGACACAGCTGTAATTACATCGGTGCCACTAGTGGCCCGAACGATCGGCGAGGGGAGGGCGTACCGGTGGACATCGTCACACTGTTGTACGGCCGCCAGGTACGGGATTGGCAATCTCGAGCGAACTGCATGGGGGTCGACCCCGACCTCTTCTTCCCCGAGCGTGGGGCTTCCACGCGCGAGGCGAAGGAAGTGTGCCGAGGGTGCGTGGTACGCGAGGACTGTCTCGAGTACGCGCTGGCCAACGGAGAGAAGTTCGGTATATGGGGAGGTCTCTCCGAGCGCGAGCGCCGCAGGGTCCGCCGGATGCGGGCGCTCAGCAGGCGCACCGCCACAGCGGCTTCGTAGCACTCTCAGCTCGGGTCAAAGGGCACCTGCGGCCGCTAGTCGCCGCTCGATCGTGCGCTCCGGTTCGAGGTCCAGCTGACGGCGGCGCTCCGGGGCCGTGGCTTCGACTACCTCGGCCGGGGCGAGGCCCACGAGCTCTGCCTTCGTGATCTCGATCCCGAGACCGGCGGCCAAGCGCGCTACGGAGTCGTAGGCCTCGGCGGGGCCGAAGGACGCCGGCTCGAGGAGGTTGCACGAGACCTGGGTCGCCGAGCCGACCGCCACACCGATCGCCCTGACCGTGGGCCCGCGAAGCTGGACTGCCAGGGCGCCTGCGGTCGACAGCTCGGAGGTCGACAACCACAGGTTGTAGGCGACCAGGGCGTAGCGTGCTCCGACCGCGCAGGCACCGGCACTTGGGTGAGGGCGTGACGGGCCGGTGTCGGGCTCGAGGTCAGAGAACGCAGTCCTCCTGATCTCCGGCAGCGTGCGCTCGGGGCCGTAGCAGAAGCACGGGAGCTCGAGCGCGCCACCCGCCCACTCGGCGAACCGATCACGGGCAGCGAGCGCCGGTCCCAGCGCACCCCCGTACGGTATTGGCGCGCCCGAGGGTGCGAGGGGGACGAAGGGCACCACGTCGAGCACCCCGATCCTCGGGTGAGCGCCGGTGTGGACGCGGATGTCGAGAAGCTCCACGGTCCTCTTCGCGACTTCCCGCACCGCGTCCTCGGTGAAAGCACCGCCGAGAGTGATGACGGACCGGTGGTGGTCGGGGTCGCTGTGCAGGTCGAGCACGTGATCGGCGCCGGCAGCTGCGATCGAGCCGATTGTTGCGACGTCGCGGCCCTCGCTCACGTTCACGACGCACTCGAGCACCGCGCACCTCTGGGCCGCCGCACGAAGCGGCGTGGTCAGTTGTTGCTGGCCTGCAACCTCGACAGGCGACGCCTGCGGAGGATGCGCCGGCGCTCACGCTCCGAGGCACCTCCCCATACGCCGTGGTCGACTCGGTTGTCGAGCGCGTACTCCAAGCAGGCCAACTTCACGGGGCATTCGACGCATATGCGCTGAGCGACTTGGACCCCGATCCCGTCGTTGGGGAAGAACACCGCAGGGTCCATGTCCCTGCACTTCGCACGGGCCATCCAGTCGGCGTCCACGGTGCCTCCCATGTCGATCTCACCCTACCAGCCGGGTACGCTGGAACACCTTGGTGTGTTCAGCCATTTGCACCACCGGCGACCGGTGCAGATAGCTGCGATTTCCGTTCGAAGTCAGTCTGAAGGCGCGACCTGTGTGCCAGCTGTGAGGTGCCAGGGCGCTCGTGGTGGCCAGGTCGAGGAGGCGAGGTTTCGGTGGTCGAGGAGATAGAGGAGTCCGAGGAGCCGCAGCCGCCGCGAGGCCACGTGCGGGTGGTGTACCTGGGCCCCGTGGCGCCGCACTGGGAAGTCCAGTCGACCTACGGAGACCCTTCGGTGATCGAGCCCTTCAGGGACAGGACCCTCGCGCGGCTCACCCTGCTGCCGCCGCACGACCCTCAGTACCGCCGCAACCGCGAGCGCGTGGCGCGCGACGCCGAGCGGGAGCACCTGGAGCTCGAGTGGGACCTCGGCGTCCCCGAGGATCCTGAGCCGCCCAACGTCGCAGAGGAGGCCGAGGAGGGCTCAGCCGCTCCCTGAGCCTCCCTCTGAGGTGAGCCTCACCCGCTCGAGCCACAGACCCGGTGCCTCGATCTCCGCCGGAGTCGGCAGCGCGTGGGCGTCGGACCAGAGCATGGCGAGCCCTTCCTCGCCAGCTCTGTCGAGCACACCGCGCACGAATTCCACGCCGCGCTCGACGTGTGCAGGACCCAGGTCCAAGCCGAACAGCAGCTCGGCGGCGCGGTCGGTCGCCTGCCGGTCGTGCTGGTGGCGCCGCCAGGCCTCGGCGAGTGCGGTCCTGCCACCGAGAAGTCGCGAGGACGCACGGTCGAGCACGTGCTCGACGTACCCTTCGAGCGCGGCGGTGACGGTTTCGAGCTCGGTGGCGGCCCGGCGGCGGGCAGGAGAGGGATCCGTGCCGAACAACGTCTCGGGATCTCCGAGCAGGCCCGCGAGGCCCTCGGGGTCGGTGGGGTCGAGGCCTCCGAGCCGCTGGACGATTCCTTCGGCGTCCTCCGCTCCGGCGCGCACCACGTTCGTGAGCATCTCTTCGAACCTGGTGGCGACGTGCGGCCTTGCAAGTACCGCGTGAGCAGTCAACTCACGGATGCAGACCCAGAGCCTCACCTCGTCGAGCGGGAGGCTCCAGTCGCCGGCGAAGCGCTTCAGGTTCTCGGGGACGAGCAGCAGCCGTGAGCCGGGGCGTGGGATCGGGACCTCGTAGGGACCGAGCGCCGAACGGGCGAGGTGGCCCACGGCGGAACCGAGCTGCATCGCGGCCATCATCGGGCCCATAGTCGACATGAGCCGTGCCACGAGGTCGGCCGCCGGTGGTGAGCCGGAGTCCTCGAAGGACTCGAGATCGTGTCCCAGCTCCGATGACCCCGCGCCTGCGCCGCTTCCGGCCTCCCCAGCTGCCGGCGACATGGCTTCCATGAGGAACTGCCAGTCGTCGAGCGTGTGCCACGCCCACGACCCGGGCCCGACTGTCACGATCTCCACCGGGGTGCCCTTCGGTGAGACGGGGGAGCCGGTGAGCTCCGACACGTGCATCTCGGCGATCCGCGCCAGCTCCTCGAGCTCGATGCGCTCGATCGGTTCGACGTTCGCCTCGGGCTCGCCGCCGGTGGCGACCGAGTAGGCGAGGGTGCGGGCCATCTCGGTCTGGCGACCGGCGCCCGCTGAGGCGCTGCCCATGAGCCCTAGGAGGTCCCCGAGCATCTGCTCCAGAAAGTCGCCGCCGCCACGGGGACCGGGCACCGACATGTCAGCCGCCCGGGTCGGAGGCGAGCGCGATCGACACGGTGCGCGCAGACCCCGAGTGGACGACGGTCAGCATCACGACGGATCCCGGCGGGATGACGTAGAGCCGGGCCTCGAGATCGACGTGCGAGGACACAGCGTAGGAGTTGATGGCCTTGACCACGTCGCCGGGTTCGATACCTGCATCCGCGGCAGGGCTCGAAGGGAAGACGCTCTGGACGACCGCGCCGGTGCCACCGGGCGCATCCTGCGCGCTCACCCCGATCCATCCGTGCTCGACGCGATGGAGCGAGGCGAGCTCCTGTGCCACACCAAGAGCCAACGAGGCGGGAACGAAGAGGCCGACGGATGTCGCTCCCGCATTTTCTCGTCCCCCCAGAATTCCGACGAGGTCGCCCTGCCCGTCTATCAGCACGCCTCCCCAGTCGTTGTTGAGTGGCGTATCGGCCGCGATGCTGTCCATGAGCCCGATCCCGTCACTCGAGGACTGACCCAGCCCGATCTGCTCGACCATGCTGAGCGCCACGTCCGTCGTCGGGACCGAGGACGAGGGCGGACTCGCGCTCATGCACGCGGCGACCGTCAGGTCGCCGGGCGTCACGTCCGTGTCGCCGAACGAAGCGGGAGCGAGCCCGCCTGCCGTCTTCACGACCGCTATGCCCGAGCTCGGGTCGGTGGCGAGCACCCGGCCCTGCATCCGCCTGCCGGTCGACGTGATCACGTCCAGGCTCGAGACTCCTGCCGCTGCCGAAGCAGCGGTGACGACGAGGGCGCCCCCGGGCAGGACGACGCCCGTGGCGGGGGAGCGGTGGTCTGCTCCGGCGGGCACCAACTCGACGAGAGAGGGACGCAAGGCTGAGACCAGTTGCAGGATGCGCGGAGCAGCCGACACCGGCATCGAGGGATCGGTGACCAAGCTGGTCTCTACGGCCTGGAAGCTGCGGGTGGCAGTGGAGACGGGCGGAGACTGCGCGAGTGTTAGCGCGGCCGCAGCAGCCGCTGCGACGGCAGCAGCCCCGAGCGTCCCGGCCGCGATCGCCGTGCGCCGCTCGCGCCACTGGTTGCGTGTCGACGGACGGTCGTCTGCGGACTCGGCAGTGTCCTGCGCGCCCCGGTTGACCTCGGAAGGGTGACGCCACAGCCGGTCCTCAGGCGCGATCCATCCCCTGTGGGCCTCTTCGTCCTCGGAGCCTTCGGCGTCGTCGGGGACGTCTCCAAAAGTGAACGGGCCACCGCTGTCCATCGAATTCCGAGGCTACTTCCGAGCGGTCCCCGAAGGGCATCGCGTTGGGATGTGCTGCGAGCACGCGCAGGGCACCTCGACGGTCCCCTACGATGGTCGGGTGGGAGCGACGGGCCGTGGCTAGGGATCTCGCCATCGACCTCGGCACGGCCAACACCCTGGTTTACGCCAGAGGTCGTGGGATCGTGTTCAACGAGCCGACTGTGATCGCTCTCAACACGAGGACCCAAGAGGTCCTCGCGGTGGGTCAGGACGCGTGGCAGATGATCGGGCGCACGCCCGGCTACATCGTGGCCGTCCGCCCACTGCGCCAGGGCGCCATCACGGACTTCGACATCACCGAGCGCCTCATCCGCCTGCTGCTCCACCGTTGCGGCGTGTCCCGCCTGAACCGTCCCCGCGTCCTCATCTGCGTGCCTTCGGCCATCACGTCCGTCGAACGACGCGCGGTCAAAGAGGCGTCGCATCGTGCGGGTGCGTCCGCGGCCTACTTGATCGAGCAACCGATGGCGGCGGCGATCGGGGCGGGCCTCCCCATCCACGAGCCGATCGGCAACATGGTCGTGGACGTCGGCGGAGGGACGTCGGAGACGGCCGTGATCTCGCTCGGCGGCGTTGTGTCGTCACGAGCGATTCGTTGCGGCGGGTTCGACATCGACTCCGCGATACAGACGTTCGTGAGGCGCGAGTACGGAGTCGCCATCGGCGAGCGCACGGCGGAGGAGATCAAGCTGGCGATCGGCTCCGCCGCACCGTACGACGGCGAGGTCAAGGCGGAGGTACGCGGGCGGGAGCTTCTGACCGGCATGCCGAAGACGGTGGTGCTCTCGCCCTCCGAGCTGCGCGCGGCGGTCGAGGACAACGTGGGCCAGATCATCGACGCCGCAGTGGAGTGCCTCGGCGCGGCCCCGCCCGAGCTGGCGCAGGACATCATCACCCAGGGGATACACCTCGTCGGTGGCGGGGCTCTACTGCGCGGCCTGGCGCGCCGGCTGGCGGACGAGACCGTGGTGCCCGTGCACCTGGTGGCGACCCCGCTCGAGTGTGTGGCGCTCGGAGCGGGCAAGTGCCTCGAGTCCTTCGACACGCTGCACGAGCTGTTCGTTAGCGCCGACGCTTAAGGAGCTTCGGGCTGGTCCAGCAGGTCCTCGGCCGCCTGGCGGACCTGCCAGTCGCGGTCCCCCAGGCACGAACGCATCGCACCTTCGACGCGAGGGTCGTCGAATGCCGACAGGGCGATCACGGCTCTGCGGCGCACCGCCACCTTGTCCTTCAGCGCTGCCAGCAGCACCGGGACGGCTCCAACGACGCGCGCCGCGCCGAGCGCCGCGACTGCCGCTTCTCGGCACAACGGGTCGGTGTGCCCGCTCGCCATGGCGCGCAGCGCCGCCCCGGCCGCCGGCGGGCACGCATCCCCCCACTCGCCCAACGCCCACGCGGCGCTCTCTGCCACCTCGGGCTCGGAGTCGCAGGTCGCGCCGGTGAGCGCTTCGAGCAAATCGCTCGGTGGTCGCTCGACGGCGTCGCCTTCGGTGGCGCGCTGGGCCGTCATCCCGCTGAGCTTCGATGCTCTTATCCGTACCAGGGGATCAGGGTCCGACAGGGCCCCGACGAGCATCCCTGTGTCCATGGCTCCGCTTCGCGCGAGCGCTCCGAGCGCGGCGGCGCGCACCGACGGGTCGCCGTCGCGCGCGAGGGCAGCGGCGCTCTCCGCGTCGCCACGGTGCCCGGCCAGCACTGCCAGACGGCGCCGGGCCTTCACGGGCGGTGTGGCGGCGGTGGCCTTGCGGTCTGCTCGAGTTTCTCTGTGCGTGAGCTCCCCCTCCCCGCCGACCGGACCGTCGGAGATCCGTGGCAGTCTGTTGTACCCCGCGGGCCCACTCAAGATGCAGAGCTACGAGACCACGCTAACCGTCCCCGAGCCCACCGTGTCGCGCAAGCGGCGCCGGTGGCCCTTCGTCTCGAGCGCGATCGTGATCCTCCTGGCAGTGCTCGTGGTGGTGGCGTCGCGCATCACCCTCTCCGAGTACGCGTTAGTTCCAGGTGACGCGCTCTCCGTCTCGCAGTTGATCACGTTGCCAAAGGGTCAGGCCCACCCGCTCCACGGCAAGTTGCTGCTCACCGACGTGGGAGTCAACAACGTGACGCTGCTCGGGCTCATCCCGGCGTGGCTCAACTCCGATACGACCCTCGTGAGCAGTAACGAGCTGACGTACGGCCTGCCGCTCAGCGAGTTCGACGGGGAAGGCACCGTCGACATGGCGGAGTCTCAGCTCACCGCCGAGTCCGTGGCCCTCCGGCAGCTCGGTTACTCGGTGCCCGAGCATGACGTGGGGGTGACGGTGTACGTGATCGATCCTCACTCTCCTGCTTATCGCGCGCTCCAGGTGGGCAACGTGATAACCGCCCTCGACGGTACGCCGACCCCCAACCCGGTGGCGCTCGAGAAGGCCGTGCGCGCCCACAAGCCCGGCGAGCAGATCACGCTCCAGGTCGGGTCGATCGCGCACCCAACCCCGGGGCACCCGGTCGGTCTGCGTCTGTCGAGCATCAGCGAGGGCCACAACACCGTGCCTTTCATCGGGATCGGCGATCCCGCCGCGCCCATAGCCGGACTGGGGACACAGCCCCAGTACCAATTCCCCTTCCAGGTGTCCATCAACAGCGACCAGATCGGCGGGCCGTCCGCCGGGCTGGCGTGGACCCTCGGCATCGTCAACGGCCTCTCAGGGGGCCAGCTGACCGGAGGGCGCACCGTGGCCGCCACCGGCACCATCGACCCCGACGGATCTGTCGGCGACGTTGGCGGGGTGGAGCAGAAGACCGTCGCCGTCGAGCGCGCCGGAGCGTCGGTGTTCTTGGTGCCCGATCCCGAGGTGGCTACCGCGCGTTCCAAGGCGACTCCCGGCCTCGAGGTGATGGGGGTAGGTTCGGTGTCCCAGGCCCTCAAGGACCTCCAGCGGCTCGGGGGCAGCCTGGGCAGCGCGGCCCTTGGTCCCCCTGCGGGCCCCGGGGGCCACAGCGTCCCCTACGACTGGCAAGACTCACCTTGGTCGTGAGCCCGCCCTAGTCTTTTGCGGTGATCTCACCGAGGAACCTGCGCTCCGCCCGCGAGGCAGCCGCCGCAGCTTGATGCCAGAGGACCGCAGGCTCACCATCACGTCCTCGTTGCAGCTTCACCCCGACGAGGTTGCCAGGCGCACCTTCTCCAACGCGCGCCGCGGGTTCGACGCCGTCGAGGTGAGGGCCTATCTGGACCAGGTCGCGCGGGAGCTGGCGGCCGCTTCCGAGCGCGAGCAGGAGCTTCGCGTGCTGCTCGCAGAAGCCGAGCGCAGGGCCGAGAACCCGGTGCTCGACGAGGCGACCCTGGCTACGGCGCTCGGCCAGGAGACCGCCCGGGTCCTGCGCGCCGCCCACGAAGCGGCCGCCGACATCCAGGGGCGTGCCGAAGCCGATGCCAACAGAATGGTCACCGAGGCCCAGGAGGAGGCGGGCAAGATCCAGGCACTCGCGGAGCAGCACGCGGTGGATCGAGCCTCACAGTCCGAAGCCACCGCCGCCGAGACACGCCGGCGCGCGCAGGAAGAGGCCGCCGCCAGGGTCGAAGCGGCCCACGCCGAGTCCGAGGCGCTGCTCGAGCACGCGCGAGCCGAATGCCGGGCGATGCTCACCGAAGCCCAGGAGCTGAGGGCGCGGGTCCTCGGCGACCTCACCCGGCGCAGGCGGGTCCTGCACAGCCAGATCGAGCAGCTGCGCGCGGGGCGCGATCGCCTGGCCGAGACCATCGGGGGAGTGCGGGACGCGGTCGATCGCGCCACCGACGACTTGTTCAGGGCAGAGGACGAAGCCCGGATCGCGGCCGAGGCCGCGGGGCGCCAGTTGGCGCGGGCCGACCACGGCGAGCTCGCTTCCCGCCAGGCAGAGGTGGCGCTCGGAGCGGGTCCGGATGTCCGCGGTCTGCAACCGGGCTCCGAGGTTCGCGAGATCCCGGTGGCCGAGCCCGCAGGGGTGGCCGAGCCTGGGGAGGCGGCCGAGCCTGCGGCCGCGACAGAGGCCGCCGCATCGGTCGAGACGGCACCCCGGCACCCGGGCACCGGCGAGCCCGCCTTGGAACCCGTAGAGGATCCGGCGCGCAGCCAGTCGGTGGACGAGCTCTTCGCCCGCCTGCGAGCCGAACGAGGGCCGGAGCCGCCAGAGCCTCCGGCCTCGCCCGGCCTTTCGGGCTCTGCCGGCCCCTCGGGTGCCGTCGAAGCACAGCCCGAGGGCGCGAACGGCGCGCGAGAGGTCGTCCCTGCTGGCGCCGGCACCGCGCACGCCTCGAGGAGGAGGCATTCGAAGGCTGAGGAGCAGACCGCCCCCCCCGAGCTGTCCGCGGAGCCCGAGGCCACCGAGGTTGTCGGCCCGGCCGAGGCCCCGGCCGAGGCCCCGGCCGAGTCCGAGGAGCCCGAGCGCCACGACTTGCTCACAAGACGCGACGAGGTGCTCCTGCCCGTCGTAGCGACGCTCGCCCGTCGGCTCAAGCGCGCGCTGTCCGACGACCAGAACGACATCCTCGACCGGCTGCGCGCGGCGAAGGGATGGGGGCCGGACCTGCTGGTACCCGAGACCGAGCACATCGAGATGTACGCGAGCGCCGGTCGCGAGCAGCTCTTCGAGGCAGCGCGCTCGGGGGCGATCTTCGCAGGCGGAAAGGCCGACGACACGCCAGGGATCGAGGACATCGCCTCCGACCTTGCTTCCGCCATCGTCGTCCCCCTGCGCCGGCGTCTCGAGGACGACGGCGCCAAGGTCGACACCGGTGACGAAGCTGCTCTCGTCGAGCAGGTGGGTGCCGCATTTCGCGATTGGAAGGGCGCACGCGTGGAGAGGCTCGCGGGCGACGAAGCTGTGGCAGCGTTCTCGCGCTCCGCTCTGGCGGCGACCGCGGCTCGCACCTCGCTCACATGGGTGGTCGACGACGAGGGTGTCGAATGTCCCGATTGCGACGACAACGCATTGGCAGGACCCGTTCCGCGCGGTGAGGCGTTCCCCACCGGACACCCGCACCCTCCCGCGCACGCAGGCTGTCGCTGCCTGCTCGCTCCGGTGGACGCGTAGGCTCCTCCCCGGTGCGACGTCCGCAGGACCTTCCTCCCCGACCGCCCAGATCCCCACGACCCTCGGGACGGCCACGACCGCGGCGTACTCCGAGGCGGCGGCGACTGTGGATCCTTGTCGCGATAGCCGTCCTCATCATCCTCATCGTCTCCCTGCGTTCGATCGCCACCTTCTACACCGATTATCTGTGGTTCGGCTCGGTGAAGCTGACCAGCGTGTGGCGGCACCTGTTTGTGGTGAAGCTCGCGCTGTTCTTCGGTTTCGCCGCCGTCTTCTTCGTGGCGCTATGGGTGAGCCTCGCGGTGGTGGACAGGGTCGCCGCAAGCCAGCTTGCCGCAGGCCAGGAGGACGAGCTTGTGCGGCGTTACCAGCAGTACGTCGCTCCGCGCGCTCTTCTGGTGCGGAGCATCGTGGCGCTCGTCGTCGCGTTGATCGCTGCCTCCAGCGCCATTGGTCAGTGGAGCAACTTCCTGCTCTTCGCCAACGGGGTCTCGTTCACGGGTCCGGGTTCCACGGATCCGCAGTTCCACAAGAACGTCGGCTTCTTCGTGTTCAAGTTGCCGTTCTTGTCCTTCCTGGTGAGCTGGTCCTTCGTGGCGCTCATCGTGATCGCGATCTTCACGGTGATAGCCCACTACCTCAATGGGGGAATCCGTATCGAGCAGGGGCGTCCGAGCGTCTCTGCACAGGTGAAGGTCCATATATCGGTCCTGCTCGCGTGCATGGCTCTGGTGAAGGCGGTGGGCTATTACCTGGGCCGTTACAACCTCGACCTCTCGACCAACGGCTACGTGCAGGGCGCCGGCTACACCGACGTCCATGCCCGCATCCCGGCCTACACGCTGCTCATGGTCATCTCGTTGCTGGCGATAGTGATCCTGGTGGTCAACATCTGGCAGCGAGGCTGGGCATTGCCGATCCTCGCCGTCGGTCTGTGGGCATTCGTGGCCATCGTGGTGGGGGCGATCTACCCGGCGATAGTCCAGGCATTGAAGGTGGGGCCCGCCCAGAACACGTTGGAGAAGCCGTACATCGCACGCAACATCGCCGCCACCCGGAGGGCGATGAGCTTGAACGGGATCAAGGTCCAGGCGTTCGCGGCCGACACGTCGGCGACCACGGCGTCGCTCGAGACCGACTCCCAGAGCCTCGACGACGTCAGGCTCTGGGACCCCGAGTGGACGGGCAACACCTTCACAAAACAACAGGCCATCTTCTCTTACTACTCGTTCAACACGCTCACCATGGATCGCTACACGGTCGACGGTCAGCTCGTCCCGATGGTGGTCGGCGTGCGCCAGGTCAACACGAGCGATCTCCCCGCCCAGGGATGGGTCAACACGCACCTCCAGTACACCCACGGATACGGGATGGTGCTCTCGCCGGCGAACGAGGCTTCGAACGGCCAGCCGGTCTTCGACATAGGTGCGCTGCCTCCGGTCTCGGCGACGGGCCTGGCGAAGCTGACCCAGCCTTCGGTCTACTTCGGGTTGAACAACCCGAACGGAGGTGACGCCAACTTTGAGATCGCCAATACCCGGCAGCCGGAGGTCGACTACCCGCTGCAGAACGGGGGCATCCAGGAGTCACACTACAGCGGGCCCGGTGGAGTGGAGCTCAACAACTTCGTCACCCGCGCGGCGTTCGCGCTGCGTTTCGGGGACCTGAATGTCTTGATCTCAGACCGTCTGACTCCGCAGTCGCGGGTGATGTTCGTGCGCGACGTCGTCCAGATGGCCCACAAGGCAGCGCCGTTCTTGAGCTACGACTCCGACCCGTACCCGGTCCTCGTGGACGGCCACATCGACTGGGTGATCGACGCGTACACCACCACCGACCACTACCCGTACGCCCAGGACGCCGACACGTCTGCCCTTGCGCCCAACAGTGGCTTGGCGGGCCAGAACTTCAACTACGTTCGCAACTCGGTGAAGGTGGTGGTCAACGCCTACACCGGCGCCATGACCTTCTACGACGTGACCCCTCTCACCAGGACGACGGACCCGATCCTTCAGACCTGGGAGAAGATCTTCCCGGGGATGTTCCACCCGGTGTCCCAGATGCCCCGGGCTCTCATCACCCACCTGCGGTACCCGGAGGACCTCTTCACCGTGCAGGCCGCCGCTTACGGCCGCTACCACCTGACCCAAGTCCAGGCCTTCTACAACTCGAGCGGCGCCTGGAACATCTCCCAGAGCCCCGGGGCCGGTTCACCTGACGCGGCGCTGCCCACGACCTTCACGACCAACGCCCAGGGACAGATCGTCTCCACGGGTCAGGTCCAGCGGATGGCGCCGCTCTACGAGACCTTCGCGCTCCCGGGGCAGTCGAAGGTCTCGTTCAACCTGATCGACGCCTACGTTCCGTTCTCGTCCAGCAACGAACGACAGACACTCTCGGGCTTCCTTGTGGCCGGGAACGATCCTGGGAGCTACGGGAAGATGACCGTATACGCGGCTCCTACTGGCCAGGACACCGACGGCCCGGCGCTCATAGACGCGCGCATCACGCAGAACCCGGCCATCTCCCAGAAGATCAGTCTGCTCAACACCAACGGCTCCGAGGTGATCCTGGGCAACGTGCTGATGCTCCCGGTGGGGCAGTCGATGCTCTACTTCAGGCCGTTCTACGTACAGTCCTCGCGCAACCCCGTGCCGCAGCTCCAGTACGTGATCGTCGTCTACAGCGGTCCCCAGGGAAACAGCGAGGTCACCTTCGACACCACGCTGCAAGCCGCCCTCGGGGACGTCTTCCAGGGGCTCGCCCTCCCTCCACCGTCTTCGAACGGCGCGGCCCCTTCCCAGGTGGGTCCCGCCGCCTCGGCCGAGGTGCAGAGCCTCATCAACCAAGCGAGCCAGGACTACAACCAGGCCCAGGCCGACCTGAAGGCCGGCAACTTCGCGGCGTACGGCACAGATCTCGCGAACCTCCAGAGCGTCCTCCAGCAGCTCGAGCAGGCTTCGGGGGCCAGCTCGTCCTCCTCGTCGTCGGGGTCTGGCAGCTCGACCACCACGACCACGACGACGACCACCACCGCGCCAACGAGCAGCGGGGTGGCGTCGCGCCCTCGGCGTTCGTCGACGAATGCACCGAGCTCGCAGGCCCTCGTCTCGTCGCACTGAGGTTCAGGGCGCCTTCCGCAAGGTGCCTGTTCGGGCCTGGATCGAGCACCGCGGGCCGGTGGTATCGTGTCGGGGACGACGCGGGGTGGAGCAGTCTGGTAGCTCGTCGGGCTCATAACCCGAAGGTCGGAGGTTCAAATCCTCCCCCCGCCACCAACTAGGGCCGCACAGCGCCTAACCGATCAGCTGTGACGAGTTCGAGGGCTTCTCGGAGAGCGACGATGTGTTCGCCGCCATACCGCTCGTCCCACTCGCGCTCGAGCTCATCGATCAATCGACGCCCGATCGAGTATGCGTTGCGACCCTGCGCGGTGAGACGGATGATCTTGGCGCGACCGTCGCTGGGATCCGCCACTCGTTCGAGGTAGCCGCCCTGTTCGAGGTCGCTCGTGACCTCGCCGACCGACTGTTTGGTCATGTTTGCCCGATCGGCCAGATCGGTGAGGCGGGAGCCGTTCTCGGGATCGATGTTCCCGAAGACGCACCCGTGCCCCGGCCGGATATCTCCCAACCCGACCGCCGCGAGCTTCTGTCCGAGCTCGTCGGCGAACTGGTCGGTAGCCATCTTGAGCAGCCGGATCATTGGCGCTCGGAAGAGGTCGTTGGATTCGGATTGCATATCGTCAGGGATACTGATAAGGTTACCAGACTACACGGTCAGGGAACCTTGTAACGTTCCCTGACAAGAATACCCGCACTTGGAGGCAACATGGCGCGGAAGTGGTGGACCCTCACCGTCGTGAGCGTGGCGACGTTCATGCTGCTTCTCGACATCACCGTGGTGAACACGGCACTGCCGACGATCGCCAGGGACCTGCGCGCGAGCTTCAACGACCTCCAGTGGGTGATCGACGCCTACACACTCGCTCTGGCTGCGATCGTCCTGACCGCGGGGTCGCTGGCCGACCGATTCGGCCGCCGTGCGGTGTTCGCCACCGGTCTCGCCGTGTTCTCGCTCTCCTCTCTGGCAGCCGGACTGGCACCCGATGCCACTTTCCTCAACCTCTCCCGGGCGATCGAGGGCGTCGGCGGCGCGGCGATGTTCGCCGTGTCGCTCGCCCTAGTCGCTCAGGAGTTCCCCGCCGGGCGCGAACGCGGGACGGCGATGGGCGTCTACGGGGCGACGATCGGAATATCGGTCGCCATCGGCCCGCTCGTGGGTGGGGCACTGACCGACGGTCTGGGGTGGCGATGGGTCTTCTTCATCAACGTGCCCGTCGGGCTAGCAGCGCTGGTGGTGACGTTCCTCAAGGTGCGCGAATCGCGGGACCCAAGGGCGCGACGGGTCGACTGGCTCGGATTGGCGACGCTGAGCAGCGGATTGGCCCTCCTTGTACTCGCCCTGGTGCGCGGGAACGACGACGGATGGACAAGCGCGCTGATCCTCGGGGAGCTCTCCGGTGCCGCGGCGCTCCTCGGATCGTTTGTCGTGATCGAGCGAGCTGTGACCGAGCCGATGCTGCCGCTGGCCCTCTTCCGCCGGCGAGCGTTCACAGGAGTGCAGATCGCCGCCGTCGCGGTCTCCGTCTCGATGTTCTCGCTCTTCCTCTACCTGAGTCTGTATCTCCAGGACTACCTTCACTATTCGCCGCTGCAGGCAGGGCTTCGGTACCTCCCGATCACGCTAGGTGCGTTCATCGCCGCGCCGGTCGCAGGTGGACTGCTCGGTCGCGTGCCGGCCCGGGTCCTGATGGCGATCGGCCTGGCAGGGACGGGCATTGGCCTTTTGCTGATGTCGGGGCTCAGTCAAAGCTCCGGTTGGACCGCGCTTCTGCCGGGCTTCATCATCGCCGGGCTCTCGATCGGGATCCTAAACCCGGTGATCGCCGACGTGGCACTGAGCGTCGTGCCCAAGGAGCGAAGTGGTATGGCAGCGGGCGTCAACGACACGTTCCGCCAGGTGGGCGTTGCCTTGGGCACGGCCGTGTGGGGCGCGATCTTCCTCGCTCGCGGATCGAGCACGATTGGCGCTCTCTTGGCCGGCAATCCTGCCGGCATCGACGGGCGACCTCGCCGACTCGTCGAAGCGTTCTCCAGCGGCGGGTTCGCCGCTGTAGCGCACGCGATCCCTTCCAGTGCCCGACAGGCGGTCATCCGTGCCACCCACCAAGGGTTCCTCACCGGCCTCAACACGATCCTCATCATCGGAGGTGCGGTGACCCTCGTCGGGGCGGTGCTGGCCCTGTGGCTGGTCCGCGAGCGAGAGATCGAGCGGGTCGAACGAGTAGTAGTCGCTACCCTGAGCACCGAGCAGCTCGAGTACGCGCCGGGCTGATTCGAGATCACCTCTTCGTCAACGTCGACGTCTTCCAGCTCGGGCGGGCCTGGCTCTAGGTGCTCAGGGCGTAGTACTCGGGCGATCCGAGGATGCCGGAGATGACCGACTCCACCGAGCCCCCGAGAGCCAACTGGGCGACCCAGGTCGACAGCCCTCCTGGGTCAGCGGCACGCCCTAGGAACGCCTCGTAGTACGCGTTTACGAGGTCGCTGCGGTATTCGCGCGAGGTCAGGATGCCGGTCGCGACGGCGCTGCGCCCGCCACCCCCGGCGAGCAGGGCCTGCCACGAGGCGAGACCCCCCGGGTCTGGTGCGCGCCCGAGCAGGTCCTCGTAGAGGGCGTCGACGAAGCCGACCTGCGTCGCTCCCGAGTCGGCGTAGAACTCCGCCGATCCGAGTATGCCGGTGAGGACCGACTGGTCGCTGGCACCGCTCGCGAGCTGGCCGACCCAGTTGGAAAGGCCCCCTGGGTCCGCCGGGCGTGCGAGGTAGGCCAAGTAGTAGCTCTCTACGAGGTCTCCTCGGAACTCGCTCGAGGTCGCGATGTCGTAAGCCACCTGGGCTCGGCTTGCACCGCTCCCGAGCTGGCCGACCCAAGTGGAGAGGCCCCCCGCGTCAGGTGCCCTGGCGAGCAGGCTCTCGTAGAGCGAGCACACGAAGGCCGCGTTGCCCGTGTAAGAGGTGCACGGTCCCGTCAAGGGAGTGGTGGGCCCCGGGCCCGCGGGAGGGGTGGGACCGGTAGGCGGAGGCACGGTCGGCACGAGCGCTGCCGGGGTGACGGTGACGGGCGCGGAGGAGGGCCCCGTACCGACCCCGTTCGTGGCAACGACCGAACAGCTGTACGTGGTGCCGTTCACGAGCCCGCTGATGGTGGCGCTAGTGGCGCTCGTGGTCACGAACCCGGAGGGCGTGCAGCTCACGGTGTAGGAGGTGACGGGCGCCCCACCTCCGGCCGGAGGCGCGCTCCAGGTGAAGGAGGCTTGGGAGTCACCCGGCGTGGCTGTGAGCCCGCTCGGCGCCCCCGGTGCGCCGGCGTCGACCACTGCGAACGGTGTCGCGTTGAGCTGGGCGAGGGTGGGGCTCGTCGTGGAGCCCAAGGTCACGGTCACCGTCTCAGGCGGACCGAGGTTGTGGGTCGGCCCCGGTGCACCTGCCACGGGCACCCAGGCGCTGCCTGTCCACCAATCGAGGGAATTGCCTCCGACGAAGTTGCACACGTCGAGGTACACGGTCATGACGACGCTCGTGAACGTGTTCCCGGGCGAGAGGAAGTTGTCGATGTACTCGCCGGTCGCCGAAGAAAGCGGCCCGTCGGGGTCAGCGCTGTACTCGCCCACCACGACGGTCCCTTCACCTCCCGAGGCCGTGGCGGTGATGAGGAGGGAGTTGTTGCAGTTGTCAGTGGCGGTGGCAGATCCCCCCGGGTTCGTGGAGGTCCCGCCTCCACAGGTGGCCGTGCCGCCCGGGCAGATGTTCAAAGGCGGGACCGACGTCCCCCCCCCGCCCGGTAGGACGATGCCGACGGCTCCTGCGGGTGTGGGGGCCTGCGTCAGCACCGAAACCGCGGTAGCGCCGAGCAACATGGCGCCGGCCCCGAGCGCGACGCCAAACAGGCGGGTGATCCGGCCGCGGCCGCTCGCTCGCCAAGTGCCGGGGGCGAGCCCCCTGCACGACCTTCCGGCGTTGGAGGATGGGAGTGACATCTGGACCTCCTGTGACAGGTTCCTGGTGAGCCCGTCCCCCCGAAAACGCCGCCCAATCCCCGGACGAAATGACGTGGGCAACGTACCATCAACGCCTGTGTTGTGCTCCGTAGACTCCTCCGGAGATGAATTCGGGCGGAAGGGGTGAACTGAGAGGTCTTACCGGGGCCTCACCTCCGCCATCTCGGCTCTCACCCGTTGCAATTTCCCGGTGAAGGAGCCCGCCGATTCTGGAGAACGAGATCAGTCGCGGGCATCCCCCATGCCTCGCTGCCCAGGTCTTGCACTTAGTGTTAGGGCACCCTAATATTCGGCCATGACCTGGGAGGCAATCGGAGGGATGGGCAGTTATCTGGTCGCCGTGATCGTCGTCCGCTCGATCCTCTCCCGGCGGTCGCGAGGGACGAGGTTCGTGGTTCTCCGAGTCGGGCACTGGCAGCCGGCTGAGTGGCTGGCAGCCTTGCTCGCTGCTTCTTCGATCGTGTTCATGGTCGGCGGTACGGTCCTCGCCGCCCTCGGGCACCCGGGCCCGATGGTCTCGGCTGAGTGGCCGGTGTGGATCGCGGGCACTGCACTCATGGCCGGGGGCACGGGCCTGATGGCTTGGTCACAAATCTCGATGGGCGCTTCGTGGCGAGTGGGGCTCGACCGCGAACAGTCCACCGTGCTGGTCAGGAAGGGTCCGTTCGGTTGGATGCGCAACCCCATCTACAGCTCCATGGTGGCCGTCTTTGCCGGCGTGACGTTGCTGGTTCCCTCCGCGCTGGTGGCCGGTGGATGGGTGATCCTCGTCAGCTTCGTCGAGTGGCAGGTGCGCGTCGTGGAGGAGCCATTTCTCATCCACGCCCACGGTGGCGAGTACTTCGGCTGGGCTCAGAAGGTGGGACGGTTCCTTCCGAGGATCGGTCTCATTCGCTGACGACTGATCAGAGACGGTAGAGCTTGCGGGCGTTCTCTCCCAGGATCTTGTTTCGAA
>DATKIB010000163.1:0-2931 GCA_035509915.1 Acidimicrobiales bacterium
GCGTCGGCCCCGAAGTCGAACAGGGTGACGGTCGCGATCGGCCGCGCCCTCTCGGACGTGCGCCGCGGAGCGGGGTCGCAGGTGCCCGTGCACCTGCGCGACCCTCACCACCCGGGGGGGTCGCCTGCCGGCGGGCCGGACGCGTACCGCTATCCGCACGACGACCCGAGCGGGTGGGTACAGCAGCAATACCGACCGGCAGAGCTCGAAGGGCACGTCTATTACGAGCCGAGCGAGCTGGGCGCCGAAGCGGCACTGGGCGAACGGCTTCGCCGGGTGCGTGCGCGGACTGCGGGCGGCACGCAGCCCGGCCGAAGGGAGCGGCACTAGCATCTCGGGATGACCGCCGCCGACGACGTCGCCTCGCTGGCCGCAGCGGCGATCTCAGCGACAGCGGCGCTCACGGCGCTCGCGGTCGTGGTGATCCTCTCGCGTCGTGTCCGCGAGCTGCGTGAGACGGTGAGGGACCTGCGCCGCGAGACGGTACCGCTCGTGCGCGACGCGCGAGTCATGGTCGATCAGGCCGCCACGGAGATGCTCCGGGTGGGTGACGTGCTCTCATCCGCCGAGGCGGTGACAGGGACGGTGGACTCGGCCTCGCGGCTCGCGTACCGCGCCTTCGCAAACCCGGTCGTGAAGCTTATGGCCTTTTCCAGCGGGCTCGGGGGCGCCCTCCGGCGCCTGTTGTCGCCGCGCTCGCGCAGGGCCGAGAGGCCCACGGCACCGGTGTCCGCGTCGCCGCTGCGGCGTGAGCCGCAATCGGCCCGGGCTTCGCGCAGCACGCACCGGCGCGCCCGGCGCGCCGGTGCGAGCAGGTGAGGCGCACGGTCTGGCTCTCGGCCGGGGTGGCGCTAGGGGCCGGGGGGACCCTCTGGGCCCGGCGTCGCTTGGAGGTCGTATCCCGACGGATGCACTCGGGAGAGCTCACCGGCGACGTGGCGGCGATCGTCGACCGCCAAGCGCGAAGGGCCACGCGCAGGCTCAGGCGCGCCGTCGAAGCCGGGCGCGACCAAGCCAAGCGGAGAGAGGACCAGTTGTGGCGTGAGCTGGAGGTGAGCGCAAGGGCTCGCTGAGCGGCCCAGATAGGATCGCTCGTCGTGACCGGCGCCGACCAGCTGCGTTCAGCGTTCACCGGCTTCTACGCCGAGAGAGGCCATACGGTGGTGCCGTCGGCGAGCCTGATACCGCACGACCCCACGGTGCTCTTCACGATTGCGGGCATGGTGCCGTTCAAGCCCTACTTGGTCGGCGAGGAGCCCGCCCCCTGGCCGCGGGCCACCTCGGTGCAGAAGTGCTTTCGCACTGTCGACATAGAGGTCATCGGCACCACCGAGCGCCATTGCACCTTCTTCGAGATGCTCGGGAACTTCAGTTTCGGCGACTACTTCAAGGCACAGGCCATCCCCTTCGCCTGGGAGCTGCTCACCGAGGTGCTCGGAGTGGATGCCGACAGGCTGTGGGCCACCGTCTACGAGACCGACGACGAGGCCGAGCAGGTGTGGCTCGAGTCCACGGGGATTGCTGCGGACCGGGTGCAGAGGCTCGGCGAGGACAACTTCTGGAGCATGGGCCTGACCGGCCCGTGCGGGCCTTGCTCGGAGCTGTTCTTCGACCGCGGTGCCGACTTCGGGGAACCAGGAGGGCCGGCCCACGGCGGCCCCGAGCGCTTCGTCGAGATCTACAACCTGGTGTTCATGCAGTACAACCGGCTGGAAGATGGCACGACGGAGGACCTCCCGGTCAAGTGCATCGACACTGGCGCGGGGCTCGAGCGCAACCTCCCCGTGCTCCAGGGAGTGCGCTCGCTGTTCGAGACCGACGTCTTCCGCCCGATCTTGGCGGTGGCCGAGGAGGCGGCGGGCGTCGATTACGGCGCCGACCCGCACACCGACGTGTCGCTTCGGATACTCGCCGATCACGCGAGAGCCATGGCGATGCTGGTCGCCGACGGAGTGCTGCCATCCAACGAGGGGCGCGGGTACGTGCTACGTCGCGTGATACGCCGCGCTGTGAGGCGCGCGTTCCAGCTCGGCGTGATCGAGCCCATGACCCCCGCGCTCGTACGCAGCGTCGCAGACGTGCTCGGCGGGGCCTACCCGGCCCTGTCCGAAGAGCTCGACCTCGTCCAGGCGACCGTGGAACGCGAGGAGGGCGCGTTCAGGCGAACGCTCGACTCGGGCTCAGCGCTGCTCGAGGAAGAGCTCGCCAAGGGCACCGGTCGAGTGCCGGGGGAGGTCGCCTTCCGACTGCACGACACCCACGGTTTTCCCATAGAGCTCACGACGGAGATGGCGGCCGAGGCGGGGGCGCTCGTCGACACCGAGGGGTTCGAGCGCGAGATGTCCGTTCAACGCGAGCGCGCGCGGGCCGATGCCAGGGCACGGCGCGCGGTGACAGGCGACGAGGCCGTCTACCGTGACCTGCTCGAGGGCGAGGGGCCGACCAAGTTCACCGGCTACCGGCACTACGAGGAGCCGGCAAGTGTCGTGGCCGTGCAGGCCGGTGCCGAAAAGGGAACCGTCGAGGTGGTCCTCGACCGCACCCCCTTCTACGCCGAGGGCGGGGGCCAGATCGGGGACACCGGGGTGATCACGACGGCCACCGGGCGCGCCCGCGTCGTCGACACCCAGAGCGTCATCCCCGGGCTCGTCGTGCACCGGGCCACCGTCGAAGGAGAGCTGTTCCCGGGGCAGGACGCGCTAGCGGTCATCGACGCCCCGAGGCGCGAGGCCACCAGGCGCAACCACACCGGTACCCACCTGCTCCACGCGGCCCTGCGCCAGGTGCTGGGCGACCACGTGCGCCAGCAGTCGTCCTACGTGGCGCCAGACCGGTTTCGCTTCGACTTCTCCCACCCCGCGGCCGTGCGCGACGCCGAGCTGTCCGAAGTGAGCTCCCTCGTCAACTCCGACGTGCTGTCCGACGCGCCGG
>DATKIB010000164.1:0-25321 GCA_035509915.1 Acidimicrobiales bacterium
TCGGTCGGCCGGCCGGCCGAGGTGCTCTCCGATGACAGCGTGATCGACTCCTTCCTCGGCAGCGGGGCAGAGAAGCTCCGGTCGCCACAAAGCGTGGCCGCGACCGACACCAACGGCACAGCCCCCGTTGCGGCAGGCCACGTACAGGGACCTCTCCCATGAGAAGGCCCCTCACCGTCGCTTTCACCCTCATGGTCGCCACCGCGGCCGGCGCGCTCACACTCTCTAGTGCAGGGTTCGCCGACGCACCCGCTGCCTCGGGATGGTGGTACGAGGCCAACTCGGGATTCCCCGTCACGCCGCCCTCCCCTCCATCGGTCCCACAGAACGGCCTCTACATAGAGAACGGCTTCAGCGGGCCCGTGGCGATCTCCGCTCTCTCGTTCGCCGTCCCGAGCGGCGCTGCCGTTGGTCCGCTCGTCTTGCACATCGCCGGCTCACCCGTCATCACCGCGCCACCGCTCGCCTGCCCGTTGCGCTCACACTCGTTCAAGTCGACCGAGGAAGGCAGTTGGACCGACCGTCCCGCGTATGACTGCCAGCCGTCCCAGGTAGCCGGCAAGGTCGACTCGACCAAGACGACCGTGACCTTCGATGTCTCGTCTTTGCTTCAGAACGGCTACGTGGCGGTGGCGATCCTCGCTGGAGGGTCCGCCGACTCCGTGTCCTTCGACTCGCCGGGCTCCGATGCGTTGACCGTGACAGCGCCGGAGGTGAACCCGTCGGCCGTGAGCGCTCCGACGGTGGAAGCTCCTCAGAGCACGAGCCCACTGATCGAAGGGGCGCCGGGCGTTGACCAGTCTGCACTGGGGCCGCCTTCTCTTGGCGTCGCTCCGGGTTTACCAACGTCGGCGCCGGAAAGTCCCGGCACTACCTCCAGCTCTCCCACGAACCAAGGCAAAGAAGCCTCGGGATCCACCGATCATGTCGCCTCTGCGGCGCACCAGGGGTCCTCTCTGCCGAGCCTTGCCGCCCGCATCGTCGGTCTCGCAGCGCTGGCGCTCCTCCTGGTGGCGTGGACCGAGGGGTACGGCATCATGGGTGGCCGGATCAAGGTGTTGGCCTCGCCTCTTGCCAAGCGTCGTCCAAGATCAACGTCGAAAGCGTCGTCCAGCGGGTCGAGCGAGAGACTGGCGGAGCTCGACGCATATGAGGTCGTTCAATAAGAAGACGGGAATGCGCCGGCCGACGATTGCGTTCGCAAGAAAGTCGATATCGCGGCTTTCGAGGGAGCGGCATGGGGATGGAGACGTCGGGCACGGGCACGGTGTTCGCCCTGGCGGGCGGCGGCAACTTGGGCGCAGCGCAGGTCGGGATGCTCTACGCCCTGCTGGAGGCGGGTATCCGCCCCGACGCCATAGTCGGTACTTCGATTGGCGCGTTGAACGGCGCCTACTTGGCCGGTCACGCCGACCTGGACGGCGTCGAGGAGCTCGCAGAGTTGTGGGCTTCGGTGCGACGCCAGGACGTCTTCCCCTTGAGCATGCGCCACGTGCTACGGGGCCTCGTAGGGCATCGAAATTTCCTCTTCGAGTCGCTCGGTCTGCGCAGCTTGATCGCGAGAGCCCAGCTCGGTTACTCGAAGCTCGAGGACGCTCCGATCCGCTTCTGCGCAGTCGCCACCGACCTCGCTTCCGGGGAGGTGGCCGTGCTCACGCACGGGAACGCGACCGAGGCTCTCCTCGCCAGCGCGGCGATCCCAAGCCTGTTCCCCCCGGTCGAGATCGAGGGACGGCTGCTAGTGGACGGCGGGGTCGTCGCCAATGTCCCGATCCTCGAAGCCGACTCCCTCGGACCATCTGCGATCTACGTCCTTCCCACCCTGCCGGACGACATCTCATCGGTGCCCGCCAACGCGCCCGCCATGATGCAGCGATCGATGGCCCTGGCGGCTCGGCCCGCAGCGCGCGCCGCGATGGCCCAAGTGGCGTCGCACACCGAGGTCCGCGTGCTGCCCGCCCCTTCGTCCGCCGGTCACCTGTCGATCTTCGACTTCGGGGCGACCCGACAGCTGGTGGACGAGGCTTACGTGCTCACCACCTCGTGGCTCGACTCCGACCACCGCCCGATCGAGGCCGCGCCCGTCACTCGGCACACATCTGAGGCCACGCTCGGCGCGCTACGCGAAGCAAAGCTCGCAGTCGCCTGAGCACCAGCGCTCATCAGACGGCCGCTTGCTAGCGGTCGCTCTGGTCCCACTCCTCGGACATGATCTGGACGTCGATCAGCGAGGCGATCTCGTCGGCCAGCGGCACGCAGCGGCACGGCTCCTCGGCAAGATCCGCCTCGAGCACCAGCGACACCAGACGGTCGACCACCCGTTGCTGGCCGTTCTCGACCAGCCTGGCGGTGATGGGCGGGAGCCGCATCACCAGGAACCGCTCCTCCTCGGCGTGGCGAACGAAGGCTTCGAGCAACGCCGAGGCCGCCATGCTCAGCTGGGCGTGGTCACCCTTGTTGGCTATCGCGGGGAGCTCGCGTGCCATCTCTATCAGCTGGAGGTGGGAGGCCGGCCCTTCGTCGAACAGGGGCTCGGGGTCAGAGGTCATCGTGTAGCGCCCTCCTGGGCGACCGTCGGGCGACCGTTGGTCGGTACTGCAAGCATCCTCTCCTAGAGCCCCGAAGGCAAGGCTTCGGGCTCCGAAAGGCTCGTCCAGGCACTAGAGCAGGCCCCGGGCAAGGCACCCGCCCGGGCCCGGGCCGTAGCATCATTGTGCGACCTCGAGGCGCCCGGGTACCAGAGCAGGGTCGGTGCTCGAGGGGCACAGGGGGAGGACGACCATGACAGTGGCCACCGCAGCGGCGCCAGGCTCTCGCCGCCTTCTCAACGCCGTGGGCAGGCGCCAGCTCCATCGTTACCCCCGGACGCTCCCCCGCTTCGGTTACCTCATGATCGTGATGCTCACCACGATCACGCTCTACTACCTCTATTACGTGGAGGGGGCAGTCACCCCGAAGATGCTGCCCTACTACCACATGTCGTTCCAGTACTTCCTCTACATCCTCGTCGTTTCGAACGCGATCGGCGCGTTCAGCGCCTTCATCGGGGGGCTGTCCGACAAGATCGGCCGCGCCAACCTCACTATCTACGGCACGCTCCTCGTCGGACTCGTGCAGCTCTACGTGCCGCACATCCACTCAGAATTCGGTTTCGCCATCGCTTATTGCATCATCGGGTTCGTCGAGGGTGTGATCCTCGTGTCGACGCCGGCTTTGATGCGCGACTTCTCGCCCCAGCTGGGTCGGGGCGCCGCTATGGGGTTCTGGGCGCTCGGCCCCACCATGGGCGCACTGGCTGCGAGCGAGGTGGCCACCCGGACTCTTCCCCACCTCGGGGTCTGGCAGGACCAGTTCAACATCTCAGGCGTCGTGTGCATCGGGATAGTGGTGATCTCCTTCTTCCTCCTCCGAGAGCTTTCGCCCCAGCTTCGCGACCAGCTCATGGTCTCCGAGAAGGAGCGGACACTCGTCGAGGCGCGGGCGATGGGCATAGACGTCGAGAAGGCCACTGCCCACCCTTTGCGGTCAATGATGAAGCCCGATCTCATCATCTCCTCGTTCGCGATCGCAGTGTTCCTGCTCGTCTATTACGCGTCTGTGAGCGTGCTGACCATCTACTGGGTAGTCGTCTTCAATCGCTCCACGCCCGACGCGAACGGGATAAACGTGTGGTACGCGGCCGTCACCTCCGGAGCCCTTCTCTTCTTCGGCTTTGTGTCGGACCGGCTACGCGTGCGAAAGCCCCTGATGCTCGCGGGGGCCGCAGGCTCCATCGTGGTGATGATCTTCGTCATCCTCCAGGCGGGGCATCCTCACACCGGCTACTACTCGAACGTCTTGGTGATCGCCTTGCTGGCTGTCACGGTGGGCCTCGCCTACTGCCCGTGGATGGCCGGGTACACAGAGCAGGTCGAGCACCGCAACCCTGCTCTCACGGCGTCGGGGCTCGCCGTGTGGGGTTGGATCCTGCGAATCGTCGTAGCAGTCTCCTTCATCGTGCTTCCCCGGGTGATCACGACCTCCACGACCATCGTTGACAACCAGACCGCGGCCACCGCGCTGACTGCGATCTCGAACGCAGTGCCGTACGCGCCCTCCACCACGGCGTGCGCCTCCAAGGCCGCACCCGCGAGCGTGATCTCGGCGCTCGAGGGGACTGCTGAGCCGGGCCCACAGACCCTGGCGACGATCATCACCGCCTGCGACAAGACCCAAAACCTCCTCCAGGCGGTGGACGCGGCAGGCGGACTGACCAACCCCCAGGTGCAGGGCCTGCTCGCATTCGTGCCGCTGGCCAACTCGATCCAGGCGGGTCAGCCGGTGAGCGACGCCGCGATCCAGAGCAAGGTGGGGGTGCACTCGAAGGACCTCGGTGGCCTTCTTCTCGCCGAGAAGCAGCTCGTCCCCGCACAGAAGGCGTCACCCAACCAGTGGAAGCGCTGGTGGTGGGTCTGCCTCGGGGGCATGGTCGTCTTCTTCTTTCTCGTGTTCACGATGCGCGGACGCTGGAGCCCGCGTGCCGCCAGGCGCGATTACGAAGAGCACGAACGCCTGGTCACCGAGGAGTTGGCGAAGATCCGCCGGGATCTGGCACCGCTCGGAGCGGGAGACGTCCTCCCGACGACAGCGCCTCGCGGCGCGGGCTGAACCGTGCTCCTCGACGACAGGGTGTGCGTGGTGATCGGGGTGGGCCCAGGGCTGGGCCGGCGGATCGCCCTCTCACTGGCTCAGCACGGAGCCGACGTTGTACTGGCGGCCCGCCGGGAGCAGGTGCTGCGCCAGGTGGCCGAGGAGGTGGAGAGCTCGACCGGGAGGCGGACGCTGGTCGTGCCGACCGACGTCACCGACGCCGCCCAGTGCGAGGAGCTCGTCGCGCGGAGCGTGGATGGGCTCGGTGCCGTCGACGTACTGGTCAACAACGTGTTCGCCGCCGACGTGTACCAGACCTTCCGTCGGGTCGAGCTGGAGGAGTGGCGCAGGCTCGTAGACGTGAACCTCTTCGGTCCGCTACAGGTGACGAAGGCCTTCATCCCCCACATGCAGCAGCACCAGGCAGCGCACGACGAGCAGAGGACGTCGATCGTCTTCGTCAACTCGATGGCCGTGCGGAAGCCGCGAGCTCAAGAAGGCGGTTACACCGTTGCGAAGGGCGGCCTTCTCGTAGCCGCACGTGTGCTCGCCAAGGAGCTCGGTCGCTACCGCATCCGGGTCAATTCCGTGCTGCCGGGATGGATGTGGGGGCCCCAGGTCCAAGAGCACGTCGAGTTCTTGGCGCAGCATCGTGGGGTGGACTCCTCGGAGGTCGTCGCCGACATCGCCAAGGAGATCGCGCTCGGTGCGATACCGACCGACGACGAGGTCGCCGGCTCGGTGGTGTTCCTGGCCTCCGACCTCGCAAGGGCGGTCACGGGCCACTCCCTCGACGCGAACGGCGGCGAGGTCTTCGACTGATTCAGCATGACGGGGCTTAGTCCCTGTTCACGGAGGTGATCTGTAGCAGGGACAACGATTTGGCTTGCGACCCCTCGCTGGTGCTTGCTAAGCAGTGACCCCATTGTGACTGACGTCGAGATCTCCTCGACGGCACCGGGCGGAGCTCCAACGAGGTCGGTAAAGAACCCGATCGCGCTCGCCGGGGCCGTCGTCACATTGCTCTGCTCCGTCCTCCTCACGGCGCCGCGCCCGGCGGCCGGCAGCACGCTCTCGAGCGACCAAGCGGAGGCCACGCAGATCAACGCCGAGCTCCAGGCCGACGCTGCGCGCGTCGACGCCATCTCCCAGGAGTACGAGACCGCGCAGGCACACGTGCAGTCGCTCGACAACCAGATCGACCAGATCCGCGCCACGATCGCCTCGGACCAGGCCCAGGTGCAGACCGACCAGGGCAACCTCCGACAGGCCGCGCTCCTCGCCTACATGACGAGCGGCAGCAACACCGGGCTCGAGTCCGTGTTCGCCCCGGGCGGGCAGAGCGCCGCGGTGGCCAACGAGTACCGCACCGTCGCCAGCGGCGACATCTCCAACGACATCGACACCCTGAACGTGGCGCAGAAGACCCTGGCAGCCCAGCAGGCACAGCTCCAGGTGACCCAGGCGCAGGCCCAGAGCGCCCTCGACGCGGTGGCGGCCGAGCAGCAGGCCGCCGAGGCGGTGGTGGCCTCCCAGGACGCCACGCTCGCGCAGCTCAAGGGCCAGATCGCGACCCTCGTTTCCCAGCAACAGGCCCAGCAGCAGGCCGCCCAGCACGCGGCGTTCGTGTCGCGTGCCGGCGCCGCCAACCTGGCGAACCTGCCGCCAGCTGGTGGGGCATCCGGGGCGGTGCAGGCCGCCGAGAGCCAGATCGGAGTCCCGTACCAGTGGGGCGCCGAGGACCCCGGGGTGGGCTTCGACTGCTCGGGGCTCACCCAGTGGTCGTGGGGGCAGGCAGGTGTCGGCATCCCGCGCACCGCCCAGGACCAGTACGACGCCACGGCCCGCGTCTCGCTCGGGGACCTCGAACCCGGTGACCTGGTGTTCTGGGGAGACGGGCCCGGGGACGTACAGCACGTTGGCATGTACGTCGGAAGCGGCGACGTGGTGGACGCCCCCCAGACCGGTCAGGACGTTCAGATCCAGCCCATCTGGAACAACGGCCTCGTCGGCGCCGGCCGGGTCTGACACTCCCGGCATACCCTCCACAGCTACGCCGGAGGTTGACTCGCTAGTGGCACTGGGCGAGCATGCCTAGGGAGGTCGGCTGTCGAAGGAGGGTCCGTGGCTCGCAAATCGTACGTGGGCGCCGAGGTCACGATCAGCTTCGACCCGGAGGTGTGTCAGCATTCCGGGAACTGCGTGCGCGGACTTCCCACGGTTTTCGACACCAATCGGAAGCCGTGGATCAATCCCGATGGCGCGACTGCCGAGGATGTGATCGCGCAGGTCAGCCGGTGTCCGTCAGGGGCGCTCCGGATCGAGGAGCGTCCACCCGGAGCGATTTGAACTCTTTGGGGGACGGGGGGACGTAGCTCAGTTGGTAGAGCACCTGCTTTGCAAGCAGGGGGTCGGCGGTTCGAGTCCGCTCGTCTCCACTCACACATCGACCTTCATCGACCTTCATCGACCTTCATCGACCTTCATCGGCCGACCTCGGGTGCGAACCGCTTCGATCCAACGAAGGCTCGCGCCACAAGCTCAGCCCCCGATGTTCGATTGCTCGGCCACTCGGTCGAGAACTATCGCGTCGGCTGGTAGCAGGTAGCCCTTCGAGACATCCGAAGCGACGGCCTGGTCCCATCTCTTCACGAAGACCGCGTGCGTCGGGTAGAGCTGAGCGAGCTTCGCGGAGCTGAACGGAGCCGTCGACCCGAAGATCCTGCAGAACCCACCCCCGGCGCTGGAGGTGTCCCCAGTTCCGTTCACAACGGCGATCGGCGCCGCGACCTGGGGAGTTCGTATACCCCCGACCGCCTCACCGTTCGGATCCGTCACATACGAAGTCGAGCTGGCAACGTCGAGGCGCGACGATTGGGGAGGTGGCGTCCCGGTGATGACCCAATGGTTCAGGGCGACCACCGCAGCCCGCAGCTCGTAGGAGTGCGCCCCCGCGTTCAGGGGGACCGGACAGCTGATGACTCCGCCGTCGAAGGAAGAGATCGGGCTGATCATCGTGTCGAACGTCTGCACATCCGCAGTGCCGTTGCCGTTGTCGGTCATCGACTCGACCAGACCGTACGTGTCGTAATGAGCTGTACCGGCGACTTCCCACTCACGAATGAACCTTGTCGGGGCCTGCCGAGCCGCTAGGTAGCCGAGGAGGAGTATGTCTGCTTCGGTCTCGAACAGCATGACCGGCACGTCGAGGTCGGTACGGATGATCGTCGGCGTCGGAGCGTTGACGGCAGGTTGGGGAGTCTGGGAGAGGGGGGCACCGGAGGCGCCTTCGCTGTAGACGAAGTAGCCGTCGTAGACCCCTCGTGATTTGGGTTGCAACGCGTCGATGTAGGTGACGAGCCGAGAGGCGGACTGCGACTCCCCGAGGGCTAGTACCCGCTTCGGTTCGAGCCCACCGAGCAATGTGGCGGCGTCGCGGCGGACAGCCGCTCCCGCTTCCTCGAAGATGCTGTAGGAGTAGCTGTCACCGGGGTGCTGGAGGGAGCCGTAGCGGGCCGGGTCTGCCCCTTTTATGCCACCTGCTTGACCCGCGGTCGCTCCGAGCGAGCCGGCCTCACCGACGACTCCCCCGGCCTGCGCGCTGACCCCGACATAGACCATGCCGCTTCGGATCATCTGTACATGGTCTGTCAACCATGCCGCCGCCGCGTCGACACCGCCGCTCACGTTGAGCCACTCCACGATCACGGTGCCGTCGAACCGCTTCGGATTGACCGGCCGGTACACCACCATCCGCGTCTTGTACGCCGCAGTGCTCGCAGGCGTGACCTTCCAGCGACCCTTGGACGCCAGGGGCGAGGCACTCTTGTAAGCCGTCGCGGTGCCGGACAGGAAGTACTCGCTTTGTTCGTAGCCGACCGTGCTCAGATCAAAGGTCGTCGTGCCAGGCAAGTTGATGCCGGTACCTCCAGTCACTGGACCGGTGACAGTCGCACGCGGCACCGTTGCTACCAAGAGCGCCGTCGCTGCTTTGTGCGTCGAGCTTGTAGTTGCCCCACAGGAAGCCAGGATGACACCCACACTGAGCATTGCTGCGCAGGCACTCGCCACACGCCCTGTGCGTCCCCTCCCTTGACCGTGTCCGCCGGTGACCATCTCTCGCGTCACGACTTCCCCCTCGCCCCGACCCGAAGCACAGGTACGTTGCCGAAGATCCTTTCACCGGCCGAGGTGGACCGCCTGACGGCCGAGACGGCGGGACAGACCGTGCCGGAGGATCAGCGGTAGGTGTGGCGTTCGGCCGATACGGGGGCGCTGCTCCCGGCCGAGCTCGTCACCCGTACGTCCACGGCACCGGGCGCGTGCGCCGGAGCTAGGGCACGCACCTCCGGGTCCGAGACCACCTGGATGACGGCGCGCGTGGTGCCGAAGTCCACACCCGTCGTTTCCTCGAAGCCCGAGCCGCTGATCGTCACCCACGTGCCGCCGGCGCTCGGTCCGCTCGATGGGTCGAGCCCGGTCTGATCCCCTATGAGGCGGGCGGGGGGGACACCGCGGCCCCCGGCGGCGTGGTATGCGCCACAGCGGACCGCATGAGCCCCGGAGGCGACTGCCGCCAGTGCGCCGCGATGATCGCCCCGGAGGCGACCAGCACGTATGCCACGTCGAGCAGAAGGCGAAGGGTGGTGGTCCGGTCCCCGCCGCTGAGACCAAAGATGCCGGGCCCGATCAACTGGAAGAGCAGGTACACCCCCACGCCGAGCGCCACCATCGCCAGCACGACGAAGACGAACGAGACGGTGGCGATGTAGGTGTGTAGGACCCGGGCGTTGGGCCCGTCGACCCGGCCGTCCCCTCGGGCAAACGCCAGCCCCTTGCGGACATGGACACCCATGGTGGCGCCGGCGATCAGAAGAAAAAGAGCGCCGATCACGACCGAGCGCGCCACGCCGTCGGCGATCGGTGCCGGGTGCGGGCCGATGAACGACAGCAGTGCCGTCACGATGGCGGTCAGGCCTCCGTAAGCGAGCAGCAGGGTGACGAACGCCATCCCGAACAGATAGACCGTGAACGGTCGCATGCCGCGGGCGTCGGGCTCCGCCCGGTTGGCCACCACCAGAATGATCAGGGCCAGCGGGCCGACACTGAGCAGGCCGATCGCGGCGAAGACCCCGCCGAAGGCGAGCGGACCGACATTCACGAGCTGATGAGTAACCATGTCGCCCCCTAACGCCGCGGGCACCCGCTCCGAGCATCCGACCGTACCCACCGGGCGCCCGCCCGCGGGGGATGGTCGCTCGGCATCACACCGTCTCCTGGGCAGGCTCCTGGCCGCAGACACACGCACGTGCGTCCATTTTCACATTTACGTGGTAGTATGATCACATGCGGACGACCGTGGAGTTCGACCCCGACACGGCCAAGGCCATCGAGAAACTTCGCCGGGACAGGGGCATTGGGGTGAGCGAGGCGGTCAACGAGCTGGTCCGCAGGGGTCTCCTGCCTCATGCCCCCGCCAGGCCGTTCCGTCAGCGGACGCGTCGTCTCGGCCTGAGGATCGACGTCTCCAACGTCGCAGAAGCCCTCGAGACCCTCGAAGGATCCGATCGGCGTTAGAGGTGCTCGTCGACGCCAACCTCCTGCTGTACGCAGTCGACGAGCAGAGCCCTTTCCACACTGCAGCGCGCGCGTGGCTCGAGAGCGCCCTCAACGGACCACGCCGCGTCGCCATCCCGTGGACGTCGCTCATCGCCTTCCTACGGATCGCGACGCACCCTCGCGCCCTCGAGGAGCCGATGACACCCCACGATGCGTGGCAGCAGATCGAGGAGTGGCTCGACGCCCCTGCCACCTGGGTCCCGCTACCAGGCCGTGGGCATCGAGAGATCCTCGGTCGTCTCGTACGCGAGTTGGACCTGCACGGCAACCTCGTCGCCGACGCCGCCCTCGCCGCGCTGTGCATCGAGCACGGTCTTCAGGTGGCGAGCGCAGACTCCGATTTCGCCCGTTTCGCCGAGATCACCTGGATCAACCCGGTAGCCTGACCGGCCACCTCCTCACGGTCGTATTCTCCGCCCGTGACCCCAGAGGGTGGACCGGAGCCTCCGCACGGCACCGTGCCCGAGCGAGACCGCGAGCGAGACCGCCACAGGCGGCCCCTGTTGCAACGGCTTCACGGCGAGCACCCGACGAAGGCCGCCGTTCGAGTCCTCGCGATAGACGGCGGCGGGATCCGCGGCATCGTCCCGGCAGTCGTGCTGGCGGAGATCGAGCGCAGGACCGGTCGCCATCCCTCGGAGCTCTTCGACGTCTTCGCCGGGACCTCGACCGGCTCGATCCTCGCGATGGGCATGGCCGTGCCAGGCGCCGACGGGAATCCGCGCCACTCGGCCGCGACCGCGGCGGACATCTACGAGGAGTACTCGCCGCGCATCTTCCCCCGCTCATTGCTGCCACAGCTGCGAGGTCTGGTGCACGGCAAGTACCAGGCCGACGGGCTCCAGGACACCCTCGCGACCATGTTCGGCGACGCACGGCTCTCGGACGCGCTGGTGCACACCCTCGTCCCGGTCTACGACCTCCTCCGTCAGGACATCGACGTCTTCGACACAGTGAGGGCGGCCAACGGTGAGCAGGACGATCTCCCGATGAGGGTCGCCCTCCGTGGCGCGACCGCGGCTCCGACCTACTTCGACCCGCTGCTGGTCGGGCCGCCGGTGGCAGACAGCAGGCGTCTGTTCGTGGACGGAGGGCTGTTCGCCAACAACCCGGGGATGCTCGCCTTCACGGAGGTGGGCCGTCACCACGCAGGCGCGGACGTGATCATGGTGTCGCTCGGCACAGGGGACACCGACGACCGCCTCGAGTTGAAAGGCGTGCACGACTGGGGACTGGCCCAGTGGGCACGGCCGCTGCTGCACCTGCTGGCGAGCAGCAACAACCAGACCGTCGACCACGAGCTTCACCACCTGCTCGGCCGCAGCCGCTACTTCCGGTTCCAGACATCGCTGGCACAGGACGCCCGGATGGACAACGCCACCCCGGCCGACATGCGCCGCCTGCGCCAGCTCGGTGAGGTGCTGGTGGACACCCAGAGCGAGCTGCTGGACACCGCCTGCAGGCAGCTCCTGCGCTGATCCTGCTCGAAGGTGCATAGTGCCCGTGTGACCGAGCCCGCAGGCTCCGAGGAGCCTGCCCCCCGCCGGCACGGCGTCCTGGCGGCCACCTGGCAGGTCCTCGTCGGGAGGCCCCTTCGCTCCAGCCAGACCCGCAGGCAACGGATCACTCCCCTAGAGGGCCTTCCCGCCCTCTCGCTCGACGCCCTCACGTCGGTGGCCTACGGCCCCGAGGCGATCCTGGTGGTGCTCGCCGCCGGCGGGGCGGGGGTCCTCCACGTGATGTTCCCGATCACGGTCGCAATCGTGGTGCTGCTCGCGATCCTCGTGACCTCCTACCGGCAGGTGATCGACGCCTACCCGGCCGGCGGCGGCGCCTACGCGGTCTCGCGCGACAACTTCGGCCCGAAGATGAGCCAGGTCGCCGCGGGCTCCCTGGTCGTCGACTACACGCTCACCGTCGCCGTTTCGATCTCCGCGGGCGTGGGCCAGCTCGTCTCCGCCTTCCCGTCCCTCACCTCGGCGACGGTGCCCATCTGTCTCGGGATCCTCGCCGTCATCACGCTCCTCAACCTGCGCGGGCTCGGCGACAGCGCGAGGGCCTTTCTCCTCCCGACGATGGTCTTCGTGGTGGGCCTGACGGCGATAATCGCTGTGGGCCTGCTACACCCGCTCTCCCCCCACCTCCACCAGCCGGGGCGGTCCGTGGTCTCCACGAACGGTCTGGAGGCGCTGAGCTTGCTCCTCGTGCTGAAGGCCTTCGCGGCCGGGTGCAGTGCCCTCACGGGGGTGGAGGCGATCGCAAACGGAGTGCCGCTGTTTCGTGAGCCTGCGGTGGCGAGGGCCAAGCGCACGGAGCTGATGCTCGGCGGGATCCTCGGGCTGATGCTGCTCGGGCTTGGGGACCTGGTGATCAAGTTCCACATCGGGCCGCGCACCTCGCAGACCGTGCTCAGCCAGATCATGGGCGCTGCCGTGGGACGCCACTGGGCGTACTACACGGTGTCGCTCACCATCACCCTGGTGCTCGCTCTCGCAGCCAACACGTCGTTCGGAGGGCTCCCCGTCCTCGGCAGCCTGCTGGCGCGTGACAATTACCTCCCCCACATCTTCGCCCTCCGGGGCGACAGGCAGGTCTTCGCCAACGGGATCTGGGTGCTCGCCGCAATGAGCGGGGCGCTGCTCGTGGCGGTGCGCGGCAACACCCAGTCGCTCATCCCGCTGTTTGCCATCGGCGTCTTCACCGGCTTCACGCTCGCCCAGAGCGGGCTGGTGGTCCACTGGTGGCGCGAGCACCCGGCCGGCTGGCGACGCAGGGCTGCGCTCAACGCTCTCGGGGCAGTGGTGACCGGGATCTCCACGGTGATCTTCCTCGTCACCAAGTTCACCGGCGGCGCCTGGGTGGTGGTGATCGCGGTGCCGGGCTTCGTCTTGCTCTTCCGGCGCATCGAGAGCTACTACCGCCGCGCGGGGCGCGAGCTCGGCCTCGGCAACCTGCCACCGAAGCCGCGCGCCGAACACACCCTCGTGGTCGTGCCCGTGGCGGGCATCTCGCGCCTGAGCGCGCACGCCCTCGGCGAGGCCATGTCTCTTTCCGACGACGTCGTGGCCGTGACCGTCGTCCACGAGTCCGCCGACGAACCCGCAGACGGAATCTTTGGCGGCCCGGGGGACATCGAGGAGCAGTGGCGACGCTGGGACCCCGGGGTCCGCCTCGAGGTGATCCGCACAGAGTACGCCTCGGTGGTGGACCCCATCGTGCGGTTCATCGATGACCGCCGCTGCGAGGGCCAGAACGTGGTGGTGCTCATCCCCGTGGTGGTCCCGGCGCGCCTGCGATACCGGGCCCTGCACAACCACCTCGACGTCGTGCTGTCTGCCGCCCTGCGCGGGCGAAGCGACGTGGTGGTCGCCCGTGTGCCCCTTGCGCTGGATTGATCCTCCGGCATCAGTGCGCGAGCCGGCGGCCTAAGGCTCTGTTTTGGCGCACGCTGGCGCCTCGCACGTCGGTGAGGCGTAGAAGCGCTGTGATCGCCCGGGTAGCAGCCGGCTCGGGGCCGGCGTCAAGACCCTGCGCTTCGCTCCGGTCCCTGCGGAGGGCCTACCGCCGGTCTTGACCCCGGCTCGCCGGCTGCTTGTGGGCGCTCAGGCAGGCTGACGGATCAGCCTGCCGTCCGAGGATCGAACGGCCTCAGGGCATCGTGAGCACTTCGCTTCGCGACGCGGCCGACCCCGAACACGAGCATCGAGACGAGGATCGTCACCCGGGCAGGGACAGGTCCGGTAAGGAACCTGGGTCGCGTCGCACACCCAACTTCGGCTAGCAGGCCGGACGGTTTCTGATGTCGCGGATGTCGGCGTCGCAAAGCTCGTGCACCTTTATGCGCTTCAGGAGGTGTCGACCCCGCCCCGTCGCGACGGGGTCACGAGCCTCCAGCTCCCCGGGCCTCCTGCGAGCTCGAAGCCGTCGTAGGTGATGTGGTCATGGTGCCTCGAGCAGATCCGGGCGAGTCCGTCGAGGCTCGTGGTCCTGCACTTCACGTAGTCCTGGACATAGTGGTGGTTCTCGAGGCCGAGGCTCACGTCGCATCCCGGCACCACACACGATCGGTCACGCTCCTCCAGGGCGCTCTGGAGGTGCGCCGGAACGGTCCGTCCCACATGGCAGACGCTCTTCACGTCCACTCCGTCTTTCACGAGGATCTTCAAGAAGCAGTCGCCGAGGACCCTTCTCGCTTGGGCGACGGGAACCGGGCCCACGCCTTGGATCTCGCAGGTCTCCTCGCCCTTTACGAATCCGCGCCGAAGCGCCGAGGCGTCCACCCTCACCACGACCGTGTCGGTGCGCGACCTGGTGGGACCGGATCCCTCGACCTTGGAGGCCTTCGGACGTCGTTCGCCCGTCACGAGGCAGTACAGCGCGTCTGCCGCATAGGCGTGGGAGGGTTCGATCTCGCCGGCCTTGCGTGCCTCTTCGAAAATGCGGTCCGCCTCTGCCTGTAGCGCCGAGAGGAGCCGCGCTCCCCGGTCGGCAGTCGTCGATCCGTCGAAGCGAAACGCACCGTCGGGGCCGCTCCAGTGGCGAAAGTACCGACGGCGGTGAATGGCTCTGTATCGGGCCAGCTCGCCTTGCTCGGAGGCAGCTTTCGCCCGCACGTTGCGTGCGGCGTCCTTGAGCTTCTTCATCGTCCCTTCGGCTGCGACGCGAAGAAGCTGACCTTCTGCCTCTGGGTCGGCGGCGGCAGCCTGGGCGAGCTCTTTCACCTGGAAGCCGGACAGCTCGCCCGATCTGAGCGCCTCTTGGGTCGCTGCGAGGTCCTGGAGCTTCGAGGCGGTGTCGATGAGCGCGACGCCCTCGCCGTAAGAGCTCTTCTGTAGCTCCGAGAGCCAGCCGGCGGCAGAGCGGTGGCCTTCCTGCACCCAGACGCTTGACTCGGCCGCGCGCTTGGCTGCGAGCAGCTTGAGCGAGCCGGCCAGGCGCTCCACCTCGGCGGAGGCCTCGAGCACCGATGCGGCGTCGGAGGGGGTCATGAGCTCGGGCTCGAAGCCCGAGAGCTGCCTCCGCAGCTCATCTTGCATGCGTCGCAATTTCTCCAGCACTCGCCCAGCGTGACACGAGGATGTATCGCTGAGGCCCGGAGGCCCAGGAAGGCTCCCAAACGTTGTGGAAGGGTTGGGATAGGCATGGAGTGGGGCCACGCGGCGGAACCGGGCTCGCTCGCCACCAAGCAGGCAACGCTGTCTTTCTCGTCCAGGCGGCAAGGAGTGAGCATCATGATGCTTCATCATCTGCTGCTAAGATGCCTTTTTGTGAGGACCACAGTCACGCTCGACCCCGATGTGGCGGCAAAGCTCAAGGAGGTGGCGCGCAGCCGTGGGACCTCGTTCAAGGAGGTACTGAACGAGGCGATTCGGGCTGGGCTGTCCGCGTCCACCGGCAAGAGGATGGACTTCCGGGTCCGTGCCAAGAGGATGGGGCTGCGCCCAGGGATCGATCTCGACAGGGCCCTGCGCCTTGCGGGGGAGCTCGAGGATGAGGAGACCATCCGCAAGATTGAGCTCCGCAAGTGAGGCTCGTCGACGTGAACCTTCTGCTCTATGCGTACGACACGTCTTCTTCCCGCCACTCCGAGGCACGAGCTTGGCTGGAGGAGACGCTTTCAGGGACGGAGACGGTGGCACTCGCCTGGTCCGTCCTCGTGGCGTTCTTGCGGCTAGCCACGAAGGCGGCGGTGTTCGAGGTGCCCCTCAGCCTCGACGAGGCTCTGGACGCGATCGACTCCTGGCTCGACCAGCCGGTCACGACGGTCGTCCATCCGACCGACCGCCACTCGGTCGTGGTTCGCGAGCTCTTAGGTCCACTGGGCACCGCGGGAAACCTGACGACTGACGCACACCTGGCGGCTCTCGCAGTCGAGCACGGCGCCGAACTGTGGTCCTACGACTCCGACCTCTCGCGCTTCAGCGGGATTCGTTGGCGCCAGCCGCAAACGCGTTAGGAGTGGCCCTCGGGCAGAGCGCTTTGGCGACCAGCTTTCCAAGTTGTTCCATGGCTGCTCAGTTTCCTCGACGCGCTGCAACGGAATCTCGACTTGTCGAGCGGGAGACCCGAAATCAAACCGACTCTCCACTGCCCACGCCCGCACGCTCGACGAGGCGCTGGACGTCGGCGAGCAGGCCCTCTGCGATCTCGAGGTGCACGACGGCCTCCGAGCGGGGTCGGACGGGTGAGGGCGCCGCGGGCCCGGGGGCGGCAGCTGCCGACGGCGTTGGTGCCGCGAGACGAGCCGTCGGAAGGGAAGGAGCGAGCCGGGCCGCTGGCTGAGCCGGCGCGGGCGCGGGTGGCCGGGCACGGCGGGCTCGTTGCGCTGCAGGGCGGACGGCAGGTTGAGGGGCAGGACGAGCCGCAGCGGGTGGTGGCGCCGCAGGGCGGGCCGCAAGGGGTGGAGGAGTGAGCCTGGCCGCAGGCTGAGCCGGCGCCGGGGCAGCTGGACGAGTGGGTCGGCGGGCCGGTGCTGCCGGGCGGGCAGTAGGAGGGAACGCAGTGGCAGGACGAGCCGCGGCCGGGGCTGCTGCGGCGGGGCGGACCGGCGGCTGGGGAGGAGCGACCTCGGCGGCCGCAGGCCTGACGGGCACGGGCGCAGGTGGCGAAGCTGGGCGGGCCGCCGGGGGAGGGGTCACGGGGAGCCAGCGGCGGCCAGGCTCGCTCGTGGCGATCACGGCGGGTACGCGCTTCTTCGTAGCTGGCCGCGGCACCACCGTGGTCCCCGCATTGCGCGCAACCGCGGTCGAGATGGCGGGGATGACCGCTGGGACGAGCCGGCGGGACGGGCGCGGCACCACGACCAGGAGCGCCGCCACGAGACTCACCACGATGAGCGGCACGTCGAGGTCGAGGGCGGGGTGGAGCCTCGGGTTGTCTATCCCGAGCACCACGACGGCGCTGTAGCAGAAGAACAGGACAAGCGCCGGCAGAGCGCGCTCGAGGGTCGCTGCGCACACAAGAGGGATGATCACGATGAACCCGACCGCCATCATGCGCGACCAGTCCGTGGCGATGAGGACCGACGCCAGCACGGGCACGATGAAGACTGCGGTCTGACGCACGAGGCGGCCGGAGCGCCCCACGAGGAGGATCGCCAGCACCCAAAGCGCGCCAAAGGTGTCGACGAGGCTCCAGAAGAAGCTGTACCAGTCGCCTCCGCCGTTGATCAGGTGCTCCGCGTTCAGCACGAACGAGATGTTGGCGACCGAGAAGAAATTGTAATTGTGCGGCGCCGGGCGGAACACGATCGGGGTGTAGTGCACCAGCACGAACGCCAGCACGGGGAGCCCGAACAGCGCCGCCCAACGCCGCGTGGGCGCGAAGCGGTGGTCGGCGTACGCCACGACAGCCAGTGGCAGGAGCACGAAGAGCATCGTCTCCTTATCGAGCACGCCCACCACCAGGGCGAAACCCAGAAGCACCCACTGCTTGCGCTCCAAAGCGAGGAACGCGAGCGCCACCATCGCGAAGAACAGGGCGTCGACGTCGACCGGGTTCCGCAGCTCGATCAGGGGGGCGGGGCACACCATAAATAAGGCCACCCCGAAGAGCGCCACGCGCGAGGAGTACAGGTCCCGCAGATAGAGGTAGAGAAATGCGGCCGCTGCACCCAGACTGAGAACGGTGATCGCCGTGAAGGCGTAGAGGGGCTTGATGTGCGTCAGCCACACGAGGTAGGGGGCGAAGATGCGGAAGCCGAACGGCGCGCGCGGGAAGTGGCCCGGGTGCGTCGCGAGGCTCATGTAGTTCTTGGCGTCGTTTATGTCAGAGATGGCGGGGTTCCAGTAGACCGCCGCCAGGGCGCTGAAGAAGCCCACCGTGCCGGCGAAGACCGCCCAGACAGCGACGCGCGACTGGGCCGAGCGGTCGATGAGGTGCGCTCGACGGTCCGCAAGGGGCGCCAGGCGCGGCTGCGGGTGCTGCTCGACCGGGCGCTCGGCGGGTCTTGGCGTCCCGGAACTCTCGGGAGAGGCTTCTGCACCGAGGACCGCGGACAGCGACTCACCCAGGGCCAGCGACAGCGACCCACCCGGCCTGGGCCTCCCGGTACCCCCCTGGGCCCCGGTCTCGGTGGTCTCCTGCTGGTCCACTTCTACATCCTCGCACCGGTCGCTGCTCCCCTCGCTCTCGAGAGCGGCTGGAGCCCGCTCGACCTGCTCGAAGACGCCGTGATGCAACGGATCGACGATGCGACCCGAGGCTAGGATTCGCTCCGTGGTGACTCCAGGCGGTGGAGCAGGAGCCTCGCCGGAAGATCCCCCGCTTGGCGGCGGCATCCGACGCGTCGCCGTAATTGGGGGTGGTTATGTCGGTTTGACAACGGCAGCGTGCCTCGCGCATCTCGGCAACCAGGTGCGCTGCAGCGATATCGACGTGAGTCGGGTTAGGTCACTGTCTGCCGGTATCGTCCCCATCGTCGAAGACGGGCTCACCCAGCTTGTCAACGACGGGCTCCGGTCGGGCCGGCTCAACTTCGCCACGGACAACACCTGGGCCGTTGCCGAGGCAGAGTTCTGTTTCCTCTGCCTCCCTACGCCGCAAGGGTCCGATGGAAGGGCGGATATCTCCTGCATCGAAGCGGTGGCAGCTGAGATCGGGCCACATCTTCGCCGTCGAGCTGTGGTCGTAAACAAGTCGACCGTACCGGTCGGCTCGACTCGGGTCCTAGAGCAAGCGCTGCGTCGTCCTGACGTCGCGGTCGTCTCGAACCCAGAGTTCCTTCGCGAGGGATCGGCCGTCGATGATTTCCTCCATCCTGACCGGGTGGTCATCGGGACTGACGACGAGGGGGTGGCTAGCAGAGTCTCGGGACTGTTCCTACACCTGGGCGCTCCGTTCGTCGTGACCGACCCGGCAACGGCGGAGACGATCAAATACGCGTCCAATGCGTTCTTGGCGACCAAGGTCAGTTTCGTCAACGCATTGGCAGCCGTCTGCGAGGTGGTCGGTGCGAACATGGAGCACGTGGTGCGCGCACTGGGTTACGACCCGAGGATCGGCGCTTCCTATTTGCGACCGGGCCCTGGATGGGGAGGCTCGTGCATCCCCAAGGACACGGCTGCGCTGGTTGGAGCTGCGGACGGGGCCGGCTACGACTTCAACCTGCTGAAGGGTGTCGTTGCGGTGAACGAGCAACAGTACGCCCGTGTGGTCGACAAGGCCGTCCGGCTCGCAGGCGGAGTCGTCACGGGCACCAAGGTAGGTCTGTGGGGTGCAACGTACAAGGCGCGCACCGACGATATCCGCTTCTCCCCTGCGCTCGAGGTGGGCAGGCGACTTCAAGCGCTCGGCGCCGTGGTCGCCGTCTACGATCCGACCGTCACCAGCCAGATCGAAACCTTCGAATTCGCTCCCGATCCATACGCTGCCTCGACAGGTGCAGTGGTAACTGTCCTCGCTACTGAGTGGGACGAGTTCCGCTGGCTCGACTTCGATAAGGTCGGCGAGCTGATGGTGCGCAGGGCGATCGTCGATGCTCGCAACCTCCTCGATCCCGCCGCTTTGCGGCGGGCGGGCTTTACCTATGAGGGCATTGGCGTGCTGTGATTGACGGTGTGCTGGTTCTACCTACTATGACTGTGTGCAGGCACCGATACTCCGTGTCGTTACGACGCTCGAGGACGGTTCTGTCTCCCGTCACGTCCTTGCTGTAACCAGGGCGGTCGATACCGAGCATCCCGCTGTCCTTGTAGCAGGATACCCGTCACTGGAGAGAGGCGAGCTCCGAGACTCAGCCGTATCGACCCAACGGGTGCCGCTGGTGCGGGCAGTCAGCCCCCTCTACGACGCCCGGGCTCTGTTCGCCTTGCGTGGAATGGTCGCCACGCATCGGCCGTGGATGGTGGAGACGCACATGGCGAAGGCAGGCACTCTCGGGCGCCTGGCAGCCCTGACGTCCGATCCGCGACCCAAGACCATCCACACCTTCCACCGTCACGCGTTGCGCGATTACCTGCGGAGCGCCGTGGCCCGCGCTTTCATCGAGGTGGAGCGCAGACTGGCGCGTTCAACCGACCGGCTCGTTGCCCTGACCCCCGAAACGAGAGACGAGTGCCTGGACCTGGGGATCGGGAAGGCGTCGCAGTGGCGTATCGTCCCCTTGGCCTTGGAGCCGGACCCGCCCCTTGTGCTGCGACGTTCCCTGGGGATCCCACCTGATGTGTTACTGGCAGGCACCTTCGCCGGCCGCGAAGGCGACACAGACCACGCCACGCTGCTCGAGGCGGTCAGACTCACGCCAGGCCTCCACCTTGTGATAGTCGGGGACGGGTACGACCGAGCCATACTTGGGAAGTCGATACACGTCGCCGGGCTGGATGACCGGGTACATCTCGCGGGCTGGTTGGGCGACATCCCCGGCACCATGCACGAGGTCGACCTGGTCGCCGTGTCGAGCCGCTCCCGGGCCTCGCCGGCGGAGCTCGAGAAGGCGGCGCAGGCAGGGCGTCCTTTGGTTGCTGCCGCCGTCGGGGACACCGGCAGCATCGTGCGTGAAGGCATCACCGGCTTCCAGGTGCCCCCATGCGATCCCGAGTCCATGTCGCAGCGCTTCCGCGCACTTAGCGACGAGGCGAAGCGACGGGAGATGGGGCAGGCCGCCAGTCCCCTAGCCAAGCGCTTGGCCATCGAACCCACGATCGCAGCGATCCGAGAGCTCTACGGCGAGCTCAGCCACGTCGGCACTGTCTAGGCGGCGGTCAATCACACGTCTGCTGGAAGCGCGCTGAGCAACGAATACGGGCCATTCGCATCGCCGAGAGTGTGTCGAGTGGATGCTCGCCGGCCGGCGAAATGCTCTTCCGGCTTCCTTCAGAGCCGTATCCAGCTGGATGGAAGCTGGAAATCTGCGTCCTTGGGGTGGTCGCTGAAGAACCAGACCCGCGGAGCTAAGACCACCGAGTCGATCCGGGGAGCGAGCCAAGCCCCCCACCAGCTGAACGTGCTGTTTGCGATGATGTGGTGCCGGCACTTGCTCATCGTGAACATGTCGACCCAAGGTTGACCGGCAGGGAGAAAGTCGACAAAAGTCGTGGCCGCGGGCAGCCGTAACTCTTGCCGGGCCCATTCGAGGTCGTCAGAGAACACATAGAACTTGGGATCCGAAACCCGTTGGCGCATCTCCGCCACCGTTTCCCGGTAGTAAGCACCCGGGAGGGCATCGGGGTAGTCGGCTCGACGCACGTGCAGCGAGACCGTGTGGCCGTTGCCGACCTTCGCGGCAAGTGCGACAGCCTCCGCGGTCGGAGCGATGCGTAAAGCGAATTCGCTACGGATCCGTGGCGCTACGTCCGAGAAGTAACCCTCGTTTTGCCAGAAACCGTCCAGGTACGTCCGCCCGGGTGCGTTCAGGACCCGGCGGTCCAGCGCAAAGCTCCGCTCCTTGATGACGGTCGTGAAGGCCCTTGCCGGCCACGAAGGCCTCCGTCCGAATCGCCTCACATGAGAGCACAACTCGAAGGAGCCCAACGCGTAGTGTTCGTGGGCCTTCAACTCGCGGGCTTCGAGCCATTGGGTGTCGAGGACCAGAGGCACGCCACGCGCTATGGCAAGTCGTCGGCCGCAGGCGTACTGGAACATCTGGTTGCCGAGCCCGCCCATCAGGCGCACCGTGATCACGACTGGGAGTCGGTCAGAGCACTGGACGGCGATGGGCCCCCGCCCTTACCCAGATCAAAGCTGCGAACATGATTGGACAGGAAAACGTAGAAGCCATAAAACACGCTCAGCCCAAGACCGCGTAGTCCATCCAGGTAGCCGCGGCGGCTCCAGAACGAAAAGACGAAGGCTTTCGCAGAAAGGAGCAGGCACTTCCAGGCTCCGGCTTGTTGTCCTGCTTCGCGCCGTGCCATACGTTCGAGCTGAACATAACGCAGATGCTTTTCCCACATGTCTGCTCGACTGGACACCCAATCATGGACGATCGCGTAGTCTTGAGGAGCATCGACGATCCTTCCCAGAATCGAGGGTGGCTCGTGCACTACGCCGGAATACCTAGCAGTGCCCTTACGAAACACTCGCGTCTGACAGTCAGACTGACCCCAGACGGTGCCCCGCAGCGGCCGCTCACGGTAGAGGTTGACGCGGGAAAGTCGATACGCGCCTACGGACGGTGGACTCGTCAGCGCGAGATTCGTCAGTGGGCCGAATGCCGATCGCTCGATCCATTCGTCCGGGTCCAAACGCAAGAGCCACCCTTCAGGTAGGACGGCCCAGTTGTCGCGGAGTACCTCCTCTGCGATGGGCCCCCATTTGCACCGCAGGACACGCACGGGCCGACCTTTAGTGACGCTGCCCGCATCCTGCGATGATCCCACGTCGAGGATCGTCACCGGCTGAGAGGGCGGCAAGTGGGAGAGAGACTTCTCGAGAGCGCGGTTCTCGTCGCAGGTGACATAGATCACCGTCAGGCGCCTTGCTGCCGAATCATCGCCGGGTGCCGGTGCTTCGGCAACGCCACGACGCCTCACTTGGCACCACCCTGGCCTGAAGTAGTCGCGCCGCCTGGTTTCGAGGTCCGCTCAGAGAGCGGTGACGGCTTTGCGACGAGAGAGCCCCTCAGCCTGCCGAGCTCCAGTCCTGCCAGATGCATCCAGCGGTAACGGTATTTCGGGACGAAGACGAGAGGTGCACCGAGGCCCGTCGCTACCAGCCGGAAGACAACCTGCAGTGGCCGCCGCCGCATTCCCCAGTGGCGAAAGCGGCGGTACAGCTCGACGTGGGCGAGTCCATAGTCGAGTGAACGACGGAGGTAAGCCCATCCACGGCGCAGGCGCCAGTGCACCACCGAATCGACGGCAAATCCAATCGTTCCCCCCGCCAACTGGACTCGCCACGCGAAGTCGAAGTCCTCTCCGGTTTCAAGCGCCTCGTCGAAGCCACCGACAAGATCGAACGTCTCGCGTCGCACTGCCATGTTGCCGCCACCTACCTCGGGTAAGTAGCCCATCGAGCGGGGTGGCTGTTTCCACCAAAGATCGTCGTGCCAGCCGCAAAACCGGTGGGCGTTCAGCTTGCACACGTCAAAGGGCCCCGTGGCCAGCGCGTTCTCGTTGAGCTCCGACACGAGTCCGGCCAGCCATCGGGCCGACACCATGTCGTCGGCGTCGCAGTAAGCGACCAGCCTGCCCCGCGCAACACGGGTGCCGGCGTTGCGCGCATGTGCCACCCCGTATGACTCGGCCAGGTGGACGACCGTGAGGAACGGCAGCCTGTCCACCCAACGCGCCGCGACTTCAGCTGTGTCATCGGCGCTACCATCATCGACGACGATCACTTCCCAACGCCCCTCGAAGGTTTGGACTGCGAGGGCGTCCAGTTGCTCTCCTATCGTGGCAGCAGCGTCGCGGGCGGGTACGACGACGCTGACGTCGGGTGAAGCCGTCACGTGACGTTCACGAATGGGGATGCCAGCAGAGTGGTGACCACCTACAATATCTCCCGGTCCACGACTCTACGAAGGGCTCCGGCGTGAGACTCCCTCTCGACCGAATCAAGGGATCCATGTTCCCCCGTGAGACTGCTCAAAAGCGAGCAGGCGCACTCGCCTCGAGCAGAGTCGCTCTGCCTCTGATCTTGCAGATGGTTCCTAATGTGAATTCGATAGTCCACGTCGGGTGCCGGAGTGGAGAATGGCTGGCCGAAGCCCATCGACTCGGGATCAACGATCTCAGAGGGATCGAGGTGCCCTGGTTCGATCTCCGTGGCTCATCAGTCGACAGCTCCCTCGTCACGGTGCTCGACTTCACTAGATCGATCGATTTGCAAGAAACGTACGACCTCGCGCTGTGCTTCGAGATCGCTGAACATCTGCCAGCGAGCCGAGCGGAGTCCTTCGTCGCCGATCTCAGCAGATTGGCACCGATCGTCGCCTTCTCCGCGGCGATACCTGGTCAAGGCGGAACCGGACACCTCAACGAGCAATGGCCGGAGTATTGGGAGCGGCTCTTCTCAAGGGTCGGCTATCTCTTCGTCGACGCCCTCCGTCGACCAATGTGGCGGAATCCCGGGGGCCCCGCCTACCTCGCCCAGAACTTGTTTCTCGCTGTTGACGAGCGACGAATATCTGCCTACCCATTTCTGGAGAAGACCGCGCGCGCCAACGATGGTCGTGCTCTCGGTCTCGTTCATCCCGATGTATTCAAACGCTTTCAGATCACGAGCATCCACGCTGCGGCGAGGAATCTGGCGTTCGCGATAATCGAGCGTGCACAGCAGCGTCTGCATCTCCAGCGACGCTGAGCGTGCGCCAACAGCGGACCAGGAATGCGTCCTAACGTCGGCGCCCCCGCTCCCGCCGCCTGTTGCGCAAGCGCTGCAACTCACGCAGGACGAGCGGAGGGAGCACGTCGGACCTAACATGGTGCCAGGCCCGTTTTGGGCGACGCTCCCCGGGCCGGGCCCAGAACCCAGGTACCCGACGCTGGTAACCGGACCAATACGGGTTCTCACGGCTTATGTAGTAGTACTGCGCGATGGAGCACCTACCTGTATCCAAGGGAGACCGAGTCGGGTCAGGCTGACCGTGATTCGAAGGTGGTAGGACCGAGAAGATCACCGTACGGTTGAATTGCGGCGATATCTTCTCGCAGACCCGGCTCATGTCAGAGTTCCACAGTTCCAGCTCGCCACCCCAATGCGCGTCCCAACGGCGATTGAGGAACACGATCACGTCGATGCATCTGTACAACCAGAGCCGATCCTGGAGGTTTTGGTCCGCATGGATCTTGAGGTAACCGCCCGACTCGGTTCGATGAGGCCCGCTGTCTTGACACTCGGGATCACCTACCAAGCCGGTTATCCCCGTGAGACGCTCCAGAAAGCGCACGAAAGCAGCAGATTGGAGCAGGGCCACGAAATGAGCTGCAGCAGGTGGCAACCGAGCAGCGTCCTCCCACTGCAACTTGCGCTGTCTCGTAGTGTCATGTCTAAGCCATCCAGGATCTGTCGCCGAGGGGAACGCCGCGACCACTTCCTCGAGGAGAGCATCGGGAAAAATCCCGTCCAGGGTGACATGCGGGAATGGCAAGGCTGCTCTGTACCTGTCGGCGTGCTTTTGAGCCACTTCGGTCAG
>DATKIB010000165.1:0-22833 GCA_035509915.1 Acidimicrobiales bacterium
CGATCTGGTCGCGGCCGGCAGGTTCAAGGTCTGGTTGCCGAAGTCCTTCGACATGCGCGCCCCCAGCGTGAGGGCGTCGGTCCCGTGGGGACGGACCGGGACGGCCTGGGCCCCGACGTTGAGGACGAAGATCAACCCTCCGATCGTGAGCAGCACCCCACTTCCGATCACGACGGTCGGCAAGTACGAGCGCGTCGAGACACGATGTCGCGGGTGGGCGCGGACGCCCTCTGCCAGCTTTCTGACCCTGTCTCCTACCCTTTGGGCGCGTGACGCAAGGATGCGTGCCGGCGCCGAGCGGGCAGCAAACGATCGTGCGAGGCCCACGGCGTTTGCGAGGGCGCGTCCAGGTGCCTTGAGCGCGTGGGTTACGAGTGCGGGTCCAGTGCGGGCGCGATCGGCCTCAGGTGGGGCTGTCGCCCGGTCCCTGATCCGCGCCAAGGTCCACACTCGAAGTGGAACGGCCACGGTCCGCCCACCACACGGTCGGGGCCGGGAATAGGCCGTCTACCTGGTCAGACGGTGCCTCCACGCCGCGATTCAGCGCTGTAGCCGACCGCCGAGGAGATCACGAGGGCGAAGCCCGGAGCCATGAGCCATATCCCGAACACGAGCCCGAGCACCACGAGGAAAATCCCCATCCCGAACAAGAAGGGCCACACGCTCGAGCTCGGGAAGGAGCCGATCACCCCGGCACCCTCGGTCAGCGTGCCGTCGGTGCGGTCCTCGGGACGAGGCTTCATCCTCCGGGCCCACCACATGTAGTAGCTCCCGGGAATGAGCCCGAGGGTCACCGTCCCCACGAGCATCATCGTGCCGCCCTGCTCGTACCCCCAGAACCAGTAGACGATCCCGACCGCGCCAAAGAACACGCCCACACCGATGAGGAACAGGGCTTCTATGCGCACGGAGTCGGCTCCTCGCTAGTCGATCGCACGCACGCGGAGTGAGGTGGTCGCGACGGGCTCAACGGTGGCCGTGCCCACCCGGGGACACGGGCTCGGCGAGGTGGCCCTTGCCGTTGCCGTTGGCACGTGCTGCCTTGCCGTGGACGACGGAGAGCGCGTCCGGATGGTTGTGGTCCCAGGTGGGCCGTTCCGAGCGCACCGGGGGCAGCCGGTCGAAGTTGTGGTGCGGGGGCGGGGACGTGGTGAACCACTCGAGGGTCTGCCCGTCCCAGGGGTTGTCTCCAGCCGCGATCGGCTTGCGCCACGACAGCCACAGGTTGACGAGGAGGAACACGAAGCTCACGCCGATCACGTATGCGCCGATCGTGGAGAGCTGGTTGAGGAATTGCCAGCCGAGTTCCGCCGGATAGCTCGCCACGCGCCGCGGCATGCCTTCCATCCCGAGCTTGTACTGCGGCATGAACGTGAGCCAGAAGCCCACGAAGAGGAGCCAGAAGTGCCACTTGCCCAGGTGGTCGCGAAGCATTCGGCCGGTGAACTTCGGATACCAGTAGTAGAGGCCCGCGAATCCTGCGAACACCGCTGTGCCTACTAGCACTTGGTGGAAGTGCGCGACGACGAAATAGGTGTCGTGGGTCGCGAAGTCGATCGGCGGGGAGGCGAGCATCACCCCTGTGAGTCCGCCCATCAAGAACGCGAAGAGAAAGCCCATGCAGAAGAGCATCGGGGTCTTGAACTGGATCTGGCCGCGCCACATCGTGCCTATCCAGTTGAAGAACTTGATCCCGGTAGGCACCGCTATGAGCAGCGACATGAGCGAGAAGAACGGGAGCAGCACGGCGCCCGTGGTGAACATGTGGTGCGCCCACACTCCCGTGGAGAGACCAGCGATCGCCATGTTGGCGAAGACCATTCCCTTGTAGCCGAAGAGCGGTTTTCGGCTGAAGACGGGAATGACCTCCGAGACGATACCGAAGTAGGGCAATGCCAGGATGTAGACCTCGGGATGGCCGAAGAACCAGAAGAGGTTCTGGTAGAGGATCGGGGAGCCGCCTCCGGCGACGGTATAGAAGTGTGTCCCGAAGTGGCGGTCTGAGAAGAGCAGCACCATCGCCGCCGTGAGGATCGGGAAGGCGATCAGGATGAGGATCGCCGTCACCAGCATCCCCCACACGAAGAGGGGCAGACGGAACATGGTCATCCCCGGGGCGCGCAGGTAGAAGGTGGTCGTGACGAGGTTCACCGCGGTGAATATCGCCGAGAAGCCGGTCAGGCCGATGCCGAGGATCCACAGGTCCGGGCCCGAGCCGGGGGAGAAGGTGGCCTCCGAGAGCGGCGCGTAGCCCACCCAGCCGAATGCGGCGGCGCCTCCCGCCGTAGCGAAGCCGAGGATCATCGTTATCGACCCGCTCAGGTACAGCCAGTACGACAGGGCGTTCAGGCGCGGGAACGCCATGTCGGGCGCCCCGACCTGGATCGGCAGGATGTAGTTGGCGAGCCCGCCGAAGGCGAAGGGTCCCGCGAACAGGTACAGCATCAAGCTGCCGTGCATCGTGAACAGCTCGTTGAACTGCTGGAAGCTGAGGAAGGAGCTGTCGGGTGAGGCCAGCTGTGCCCGGATCAGTAGCGCCATGATGCCGGCCAAGAAGAACATCACGAGGGACGTGACGATGTAGTTCATGCCGATCACCTTGTGATCGGTGCTGGTCATCCACTTGAGGATCCCGGTAGGTCCCTCGTGGTGCTCGGGATGCTCCTCCGCCAAGTGCTCGCGCTCGGCGAGGACCGTCATCGCGCTGCCTCCGTGCTAGACGAGTTGTTCGAGGAATACGAGCTGTTCGAGGAATGTGAGCTGTTCGAGGAATTCTGAGAATCGTCGACGGGCAGCCGCGAGTCGAGCAGCCACCGCTGGAACTGGGTGGGCGGGAGCGCCACCACGTGGAAGAACATCTGCGAATGGTAGAGCCCGCAGAATTGCGTGCACTGGGCACGGTAGACGCCGGCGTTCTTCACCGTGAATTGGAACTGGTTGAGGATCCCGGGCTGGGCGTAGCGGCTGAAGTTGAACTGCGGCACGTAGAAGCCGTGGATCGTGTCCTTCGAGCGCAGGTTCACGAGCACGGTCTGCCCCGCGGGCAGCACCAGGCCCGGGCCCAGGCAATCGACCGCCGGGGCGCACTGCCCGCCGTTTAGGCCAACGGGGTCGGGGTCGTCGAACCTCTCGCCTTCCACGGTGACCCCCTTGCCCGCGTACTGGAACTCCCAGCCCCACTGGAAGGCGTAGACGTTGACGGTCTGGACCGTGGGTGGGGACAGGGCGTCGATCTTGTTCTCCGCTATGACCGTGAAAGCGAAGAGCACCAGCACGATGACCACCGGAACGATCGTGTAGGTGATCTCGAAGACGGTGTGGTACTGGGTCTGGCGCGGGATCTCGTCCGAGCGACGGCGGTAGCGCAGGATCGCCCACAGGAGCATGAGCCCGACCACGCCTCCCACCACGATGGCCGCTATGAACGTCCCGGACCACAGCAGGTGCTCGTCGTGGGCCTGGGTGGTCGCCCCCCTGTACCCGAAGAAGTTGGGCAGCTCGCAGCCGCCGAGCACGACGGGGAGCGCCACAAGCCCGACGAGCGCCAGGATGCGGCGCAGGTGATGGCCCTCGGTGGCAGCGGTGGGCGCGCGGCCCTCCGGCCTGCCGGCGTGCGGGGTGCTCACGGCGCCGACCTTAGCGAAGGCGCCCTGCCGGTACGAAGTTCGTCAGCCCCCGTCTCAGCCGCCCCCGGCGGCGCGCTCCCGGGACTCTCGCGAGGCCCAGTTGAAGACCCCTTTGGCCATCGTCGAGGTGGCGATCTCGGCGCACCGGGAGTACACCTCCGCCCTCACGCGCTGCACTCCGGCGTCCTCCGGTGCAGCCAGGGCCGCGAGCTCGGAGAGGTGCGCCGCAAGGCGCAGCGAGTCGGGCACGTCGAGGTAGCGCCCAGCGTGTCCCTCCGGCCCCCCGACCGAGGCAGCCAGCGAGAGAGCCCGGTCAGCCAGGGCGCCGGCCCCCCCGGCCAGCTCGGCAAGCTGCGAGGCCACGAGTGCCTCGGGGGCCGGTTTCAGGGTCGACGGGTTGCCGTCCCACCACCCTCCGTACTGGCGCCAGACGTTGCGCACCACGAACTCCGGCTCGTCGTACACCGGCCGGAGATATGGCCGCTCGAGCAGGGCTGCGGGGGCGCGGACCTCGTGGACGACCTCGTCGAGCCGGGCACCGGCGTTCATGAGGGCCAGGGTCTGGTCCACGAGCGAGTCGAGCAGGTCGGCTGTCTCGGTGAGGGCCTGGCGGACACGCTCGGGCCCCACGACAGGGAAGCCGTGGCCCGGAAGGAGCACCTCGGGGGACAAGGCGACCATCTCCCGGAGGGCCGCCGCCCACTCACGCGGGTAGCGCTGGACCTTCTGGGGGTTGCCGGCGTTCGGCGAGGCCCAGATGAACAGGTCGCCGCAGCACAGGACCCGCAGTTGCGGCACCCAGGTCCAGGTGTGGTCGTCGGTCTCGCCGCGGGCGTGGTGCAGCTCGAGGCGCAGCCCGCCCACGTCGAGGTCGAGGCGGTCCGTGTACGTGCGGTCGGGGTAGCGGTACTCGGTCGGCCACCGGAGCCCCGGCACGCCGAACTGCCGCTGGTTGATGATCGAGTTGTAGCCGGCGGTGGCGACGTAGCGGTCGAAGCGAGCGGGGAGCGCCTCGTGCGCCACGACCACCGGGGCCTGCCAGCCGTTCGCCGTCGCCTCCTCCTCGAAGACTCCCACGCCGAAGACGTGGTCGATGTGCCCGTGGGAGTAGACGGCCGTGTCGAGACGAAGGGGCGACCACTTGCGAAGCTCCCCGTGCACACTCGCGGCGAGGAACGTCGAGCCGGTGTCCACGAGAGCGAGCCCGTCGTCGGTGGCGAAGGCGGAGACGTTGGCGAAGGAGGGCACGAAGGCCACCCCCTCGCGCGGCTCGCACAGCTCGCCCACGAAGCCGCCGACGGGATGGACCGAGGTGATGTCGACCTCGCCGCGCCAGAGCCGGTCCACCAGCTCGAGCACGTCCCCTTCCATCCGCAGCAACCCGCGACGCGCAGCGCCCGGGGGACCTGCCGCGGCGGTCAGGACCTACTCGGGCTTCGTGGACTCGGCGGGGTCGGCCGCTGTGGCCTTCTGGTCGGCCTGGGCGGCCTTGGCGTCGCCGTCCTTGCCTCCCTCCGACAGTCCCTTCTTGAACTCGGAGTGCGCAGAGCCCAGCGAGCGGGCGAACTTCGGGAGCTGAGTGCTGCCGAAGAGGACCACGACGGCGATGAGCACCGCGATGATGCCCCACTCGCTGTCGAGGATCGCGAACATGGCGGCGAGCATCTATTCGTCTCCCATCTGGTGCCGAGCCCTCGGCTGCGACACCGACCACCAGGTTAGACCCCCACAGCCCAGATGTCGCAGCGCTCCCCGGGTCGCCTACTTCCCCTGCCAGTTCGGCTTGCGCTTCTGGGCGAAGGCGACGGGGCCCTCCATCGCGTCGGCCGAGGTGAACACCACGCTCACCGCTTCTGCGTTGACCCTCCAGCCCTCCTCCTCCGGCACGCTCAGCGAGCCGAGCATCACCTTCTTGGACCAGCGCACCGCGAGCGGCGCGTTGTCGGAGATGAGCTCCGCCAGGGCCAGCGCCTCCTCGAGGAGGCGGTCGGCCGGGACGACCCGGTTGATCAACCCGAGCGCCAGCGCGCGCTGAGCGTCGATGGGCTCGCCTGTGAGAGCAAGCTCGAGCGCCACTGCGAGCGGAATTCGGTTCGGCAGGCGGATGAGGGCGCCTGCGCCTGCGATCAGCCCGCGCTTGGCCTCGGGGATCCCGAAGGTTGCGTGCTCCGCTGCCACCACGAGATCGCAGGCCAGCATGATCTCGCAGCCGCCTGCCAGAGCGCTGCCGTTTACGGCGGCGATCATCGGCTTCGGGAAGCTCCGCTGCGCGATGCCCCCGAACCCGCCGCTGGCTCCCATGATGCCGGCGCCCTCGCCAGAGGCGAAGGCCTTCAGGTCCATCCCGGCCGAGAACGCCTTGTCACCGGCGCCGGTGAGCACCACCACCCAGCACTCGTCGTCGTCGGCGAGCTCGTCGAGGGCGGCGGACATCTGCTGGCTCACCTCACCGTTGATGGCGTTTCGCGCCTCGGGCCTGTTGATCGTGAGGACCTCCACGTGGCCCCGCCGCTCACGCTCGACTGCCGACATGCCTGCTCCTCTCCGACGGTCCGCCGGTCTCCCGGGGCCACGGGCTCACGGGGCCACGGTCTCCCCGCGGCCCTCGAGCGAGTCTCGCCGCGGCGGGTGCCTTCCCGCCATCCGGCGTGGTCAGACCAGGACGCGGTAACGGGGCGCCGACCCCGAGAAGACCACCTTCTCGCCGACGAGATTGCGTCCCGCCAGCGCCGCCAGCTCCCCCTCCGCGACCGCCAGGGCCACTTGGCGGCCGTCGTCGAGGCGGGCGATCACCGGGGCAGCGGTCACCTCCCCGTCGCGGCCGTGAGTGACCGTGGCGGCGACCACCTCCGCCTGTCGCTTCGCGCCGCCGGCGACATCGGCCGCGTCCGCGACCTCAACCGCTGTCGCGTCGATCTCGCGCTGGGCGGCGGCGGTGTCCCCCACGCGCCATCCGCCGGCCGCAGGTGAGCTTCCGTAGACACCGGCCGAGTGCTTCGTGACGAACCAGCCCAGCCCGGTCACGAGACCGGTGCCGCCGCGTTCGCGAAGTAGCCCCGTCATCGTGGCGATCGCGTGGAGCGTGTAGTCGTTGCCCGGCCCGCCGAAGTAGGGGAGCCCCCCGGTGACGGTGAGCGGGCGCCCATCGCTCCGGTCCAATCCGAGGGCCTCGGTCGCCATCTCCACCGCGCAAGGGAAGCACGAATAGAGGTCGAGCGCGCCGACGTCGTCGATGCCCAGGCCCGAGACCTCCAACGCCGCGCGCGTCGCCGCTCGGATCCCAGGGGATCGGCCGGGGTCGGGGCGAGCTGTGGGGTACCACACGTCGCATGCGTCGGCTCCGGACCAGCAGAACACCGCCCGGTCGGCCACGCCGGCAGCGCGCGCCGCGGCGAGCGAAGTGACCACCACGGCGGCGCCCTGGTCGACTCCCAGTACCGCGCACATCCGCTTCGGGTAAGGCTCGCTCACGAGCCGGTTGTCCGCCGTGATCTCGGAGAGCTCCGAGGGGGAGCGGGCCTGCGCGAACCAAGCGAACGGATGCTTGGCAGCCACCTCCGTGAACGGCGCCATGAGCTCGCCCAGCGCAGTTCGGTGCTCGGCGAAGCTGCGCCCGAGGCGACGGGCGATCACGCTCTCGAAGAGGGCGTAGACGTGGACCGGCGCCACCAGGCCAGCGCCGAGTTCCGCGGCGCCGATCCCGGGCCGGTCGTCGCCGACCAGCGGGTCCGGACCGAGCTCCTCGTCGTGGTCCTCGTCGGTCGCAGAAGCACTCCCGGCGCCGGGCGCGCCGGGCGCCTGCGAGCGCGACCGGTTCTTCGACCGCTGCGACTCGGCCCCGGCGATCAGCACCGCATCTGCCTCTCCCGCGGCGATCGCGCTCGCAGCGCGGCTCACCAGCCACTGCGGCGAGTTGCCCCCGATGGTCGAGACCTGCGTGACGGACGGGGTGAGCCCGAGCCTGCGCGCCAGGCGCGCCGCCGGCGAGGGCCCGCCTCCCGACATGATGTTGACCATCGACACGACGCCGACCCGTGCCCTGAGCGCCGGCGCCTGCTCGAGGGCGTCTTGCGCCGCGCGGGTGGCGAGGTCGAGAGCCCACACGGTCGAGTGGCGCTCGATGGACTGGCCGGTCGCAGCCACCACCGGGATCCTGTCCTCTGAGGTCGCCATAGGAGACCGTTCCCCGGCTCAGCGCGGGAGGAGGCCGTTCAAGAGCAGCGACACCACGAAGTCGGCGGCGACTTCGGCCGGCAAGCCGTCGTCGGTGACGAGCCGGCGGCGCGCGATCTGGCCCACGAGCGCCGCGACCGCGAACGCGACCATCCTCGGGGGCATGTCGACCAGTAGCCCGCGATCGCGCGCGTCGGAGACGATCGTCTCGATGTCGGCGACGAAGCCTTCGTAGATGCCGAACAGGTGCTTCTCGAAACGGTCGCCCAAGGCGTAGGAGTCGCGAAACAGCAGCTTCACCACTGCGCGGTCTGCCTCGAAGAACTCGAAGGTGGCGCGCACCGCTGCGCGAAAGGGTCCTTCGGGGGCCTGGGCGCCCGAGGTGCTCGTGAGGGCCTCGGTCACGTGGTCGCGCAGCGCCTGCGCCTCGCTCTCCATGAGGGCGTGGAACAGGGCCTCCTTGGAGTCGAAGTACCAGTAGATCGAGCCGTAGGAGAGATTGGCGACGCGTGCGATGTCGGCGATGGTGGTGGCGTGGTAGCCGCGCCGAGCGAACACCTTCTTGGCCGCCGCCAGGATGTCGCTGCGGCGCCCCTCCTTGTCCTCGTCGCTGACAGCGCGCCGCACGATGCGAGGCGCCCGGGCTGTCTTGCCCGACACGCCGGCGCCGCGTGGACGGGGAGCGCGAGCAGTGTCGGCGGCGGTTCCCACGGAGCGGCACGTTAGCAACGACGCGAACAGATTGACTAGTCAGTCAGTCTGCCGGTCAGTGTGTTCGGCTCGTGGGCCGTCGGAGACGATCGACGAGACGGCTCTCCCGACCTCGCTTTCACCTTTCCGTAAGGCAACCTGGGCGAACATGCACGACGTGGCGGAGGACCGACCGCAGGTACTCGGCGCCAGCGGGCCCCGTTCGGGACCCCGGGTAGCCGCAGGACACGGGGCCACCGAGGTCGTCGAGATCCCCGATGAGGTGAGCTGGGGATGGCTGGGCCCACCCTCGCGCGCGCTCTACTCGGCCGGGTGGGTGCTGCTGCCGCTTCGCGCTTTCCTCGGTTTCACGTTCTGTTTCGCGGGGCTGCAGAAGCTGGCGAACCCGGCGTTCTTCGACGCGGCGAACCCGGCTTCGATCCAGGCGCAGCTGGCTGGGGCGGCGCGCAGGAGCCCGATCCACGGACTCGTCTCGCCCCTGATCCACGTTGCGGTCCCACTCGGGATTCTCATCGCCCTCGGCGAGCTGGCGGTGGGACTGGGCACCCTGGCGGGGCTCTGGACCCGTGCGGCAGCGGCGGGTGGGGCGCTGTTGTCGCTGATGCTCTTCCTCACGATCAGCTTCCACTCGAGCCCGTACTTCACCGGCTCGGACATCGTGTTCCTGTTCGCATGGACGCCGCTGTTGCTGTCTGGTTCCGGCGGCGTGCTCAGCGCAGACGCAGTGCTCGCCAACCGGGCCCGCAGACGCGAAGGGGCAGACCTGTCCGCAGTAGTACCGATCCCGTTCGCAGCCGTGCGGAGGGTTTGCGGCAACTACGAGGACGGGCGCTGCAACGCGCGCCGCGGCGCTGCGTGTGCGCCCGCTCCGTGCCCATTTCTTCTGTGGCGTCCGAGGCAGGCGCGCCGTGTCGCCCAGCTGGAGAACGAGATCGACCGCCGGACCTTCGCGTCGAAGGGCGCCGCTGCAGCAGGGCTGGCGGCCGCGGGGGTTCTGGTCGCCGGTGCGGCCGCGGCGATCGGGCGGCTCGCGGGCGGGACCTCCCATTCTCCGTCGACCCCGAACCTCGGAGGGGCGGCGGCTTCGGGCCAAGCGGGGAGTGCCAGCTCCTCCACGACCGCCACTAGCGCCCCTTCCACGAGGCCCACCACTAAGCCCACCACCGCGCCCACCCAGCCTCCCGGCACGCGCATCGGACCGGCTCGAGACGTGCCGTTGGGCGGGGCGGCCTCGTTCGCCGACCCGAGCAGCGGCGACCCATCCTTGGTGATCCAGCCCTCCTCCGGGACGTTTCTGGCATTCGACGCGGTGTGCCCGCACGCAGGCTGTACGGTGGAGTACGACGGAAGCGCGAAGCTCTTCGTCTGCCCCTGCCACGGTTCGGAGTTCAACGGCTCCACCGGGGCCGTCGAGACCGGGCCTGCAACGAGAGGACTCCTCAGGTTGCAGATCGCGGAAGGCTCGGATGGTGAGCTCTACGTCGGCTGACACAGACTTGGAGACGCGCTCACGCGAGCCGCGCTCGGACGAGGAGCGCTCCGACGACCAGGGCTCTGACGATTCGCACCCGGACGAGAAGAGCTCCGACGAGTCGCGCTCGAGGCCGCGCTCAGCCTGGAAGTGGGCGCGCGATCACAAGTTCCGGAGCATCGCCATAGCCCTCGTGGTCCTGCTCACTCCGGTCTGGTGGTCGCTCGGCAACGCGCTCGCGAACCCGGCGTTGGGCTCGAGCATCGGCGGGCGTCTCGCGGAGTGGTTTCGGGAGCACGGCGGAGCCTCGATCGTGGTCTGGGCGGAGAACACGTGGTACTCGCACCATCCGCCCCCCGTCGGCGGCAAGCCCGCGAAGGGCGCGATCCCCTCGGGCACCCACACGCATCCCCAGCAGTCCCGGAGCTCGTCGAGCGCTACCAGCGTGGTCGTGCCCCCGCACCTGCCTTCCCCCGACCCGGTCCCCCCGATCGCCAGCCCCGCAGCGCCCGGAGAGGGCCAGTGGCAGCCGGCGGGCCGGACTGTCGACGGTCTCCCAGCCGTCTACGAGACCTACATGAGGCCGGACGCCGTGCACACGAGCGTGGTAGTCGGGGTGGCATGGATGGACACCGATCTCCTCGGCGCCACCTTGTATTCGGGGTCGATGATCCCTGGCGGCGGACCATGGCAGTACACGGCACCGGTGGGCCCCCAGGCGGCGACCTCGCTCGTGTCGGCGTTCAACTCAGGTTTCCTGATGTCGAACGCCAACGGCGGCTACTACTCCGACGGCAAGACGGCGTACCCGCTACGCGACGGCGCGGCTTCGTTCGTGATCTACGACAACGGCACGGCGACGGTTGGCGAGTGGGGACGCGACGCGGTGATGGCTCCCGATGTGGAGTCCGTCCGCCAGAACCTCGACCTGATCGTCGACGGCGGCCAACCCGTGCCAGGGCTCGACGCCAACGACACGAGCAAGTGGGGCTACACGCTCGGGAACCAGGTGTACGTGTGGCGCTCGGGCGTAGGCGTGACCTCCGACGGAGCGTTGGTGTACGCCGGGGGCCCGAACCTCAACATCACCGACCTCGCGGCCGTGCTGGCGCAAGCCGGCGCGGTTCGCGCGATGGAGCTCGACATCAACACCGACTGGGTCAACTTCTCGACCTATGCCTCCTCCGACCCCACCGCCTCGGCCTCAGCGGCCAACGGGACCACGTTGCTGCCCGGCATGTCCGGCACCGCCAGTCGGTACTTCGAGCCCTGGTGGTCCCGGGACTTCATCACCATGTCGGTCCGCCCCGGGCTGCCGGGCTGAGGAACTGGGCTCTCGTCCTCGACGGCCAGTGCCACCCTGTTGCCGGTGGTCGTCACCTGGATCCGCACCGTGCCCCCGCGACCCTGTGAGCCTCCTTTCGTCCTCGGGCTGTTCACGAAGCCAGGATCCTGTAGCCGACCCCCCGCACGGTCTCGATCTTGACGCGACCCTCGGCGAGCTTGGCGCGAAGGCGCGCAAGGTGGACGTCGATCGTGTTCGAACCGAGCGCGTCAGCCTCCTCGTCCCACACGTGCAAAGCGATCGACCGCCTCTCGACCACAGCGGGGGACCTTCGCACCAGGATCTCGAGGATGGCCAGCTCGGTGGCCGTGAGGGTCGGCCGACGAGCTCCTACCCGCACCTCGCGCGTCGCAGGGTCGAGCTCGAGGTCACCCACCACAAGTCGGGTGGACTGAAGCGCGGGCGACCGGCGCTGGAGCGCGCGGATCCGCGCCAGCAGCTCGCCGAAGTCGAAGGGCTTCACCAAGTAGTCGTCTGCACCCTCGTCCAGGCCGGTCACCCTGTCCTTCGGGGTGTCGCGAGCGGTCAGCATGAGCACTGGGACCGCGGATCCCCGCCTACGCAGGCTTTTGACCACGTCGAGCCCGGAGGTCCCTGGCATCCTCCAGTCGAGCACGACGGCCTCGTACTCGTAGGTGCGAAGGAAGGCGAGCGCCCGTTCGCCATCGGGGACGGCGTCCACGGTGTACCCGTTCTCCCTCAGGCCGCGCTCGAGTACTGAGCGGAGCCCCGGGTCGTCCTCGGCCACCAGGACCCTCACCTACAAGGGTCTAGTCGCGGCGCATGAAGTCCGTATGACGGCCGCCTTCACGCTCCTGTAAGGCGGGCTCCTTAGGCTGGGCCTTCAGTGTCGACGCAGCGCGCCGAGAAGTCGGAGCAGTCCGTCGAGTCCAACTCTCGTATCACGGCCTCCACCGCCGTCGTGCTGTTGGTGCTCCTCGCAGCCGAGGGCTTCACGATCCTGCGGATCCACCCGCTGCTCTCGGCGCACGTCTTCATCGGGATGCTCCTGGTGCCGCCGGTGCTCCTGAAGATCGCAAGCACGTCCTACCGGTTCGTGAGGTACTACTCGGGGTCGAGCGCCTACCGGCGGAAGGGTCCGCCCCCGCCCGTGCTGCGGCTCCTCGGTCCCTTCGTGGTGGTATCGACCCTGGCGGTGCTGGCCAGCGGCATCGCCCTGCTCTTGGTCGGGAAGGGCCTGAGGGGCCAGATGCTGGAGCTCCACAAGGTGAGCTTCGTGCTGTGGTTCGGCGCGACGACGATCCACGTGCTCGGCCATCTGGTGGACACGGCGCGGCTCGCGCCCCTTGACTGGGTGCGAAAGACCCGACGCGACGTGCGCGGCGCGGGCTTGCGTCAGTGGGCGGTTGTGACGAGCGTCGCGCTCGGCGTACCGCTCGGCCTGCTTCTCCTCGGCCGCGTAGGCGCCTGGACGGTGTTCGGAGCCCATTGAGGAGCCTCAGAGCTAGCGTGCCCGGAATTGCCTCACCGCGCGATCCGGTTTAAGCACAAGCCTCGTGGCGTACCGGCCTGCGCGGCAAGGCGCACGATACCGACCCAGGAGCATGTCCCTACGCGTGCGGCGCACGCGGGCAGCCGCGGTGTCGGGGCTGGTGATCGTTCTGGGGATAGTGCTCGCCACCTGCGCGGTCTCCGGATCCAAGACACGCTCCACGTCGCTCCCGAAGCCAAAGGCCCACGCCTCGGCCGAGAGCGCCCAGATCCCTGCAGTCGAGTCGGGGCTGCTCCCCTGGCGGTTGCCGTCACCGATCAGCCGGTTGGTCGCGCTCCCGGGGCCGCCCGGCGAGCTCGTGCTCCTAGGGGGCCTCGTCGGCACGACCACCTCGGCGGACGGCGCCTTCACCCTTCAAGTGCCCAGCGGGACTCTCACCGCTGCCGGCACCTTGGCGTCGCCGGTGCACGACGCCTCTGGGGCTGTCATCGAAGGCGAGGACGTCGTGTTCGGCGGCGGGTCTCCGAGCACGGTCGCCACCGTGCAGGAGCTCCCCGCGCCTGCCGGCGCCGGGACTGCGAGCCCCTCCGGCTCGGCAGGGCGGGTGACCTCAGAGCTGCCGTCGCCGCGTTCTGACTCCGCCACGGCGACCGTCGGTGGCACGACCTACCTCGTCGGCGGATACGACGGTTCGCGCCCCGATCCCGCCGTCCTGGCCACCACCGACGGCAGGAGCTTCAGGATCACGGCGTCGCTTCCCGTGCCGGTCCGTTATCCCGCCGTCGCCGCGCTGGCCGGGAAGCTCTATGTCTTCGGCGGGCAGGCGATCACCGGTTCCAGCGCCGGCCAGCCGGTCGACGACGTCCAGGTGGTCAACCCGGCGGCCGGCACTGCGTCGGTGGTAGCGCACCTGCCCGAGCCGCTGTCCGGGGCGGTGGACGTGAGCCTCGGCGGACACCTCTACGTCGCCGGTGGTGAGAGCAGCGCTCCCCAGCCAAAGACGCCCGGCGTGGGGACGACCCAGCTCTCGCCTACGGGGGCGGGGGCCAATCCCGGTGCGGGAGCAGGCGGTGCGATCACCGATTCATATTTCAAGCGCGCTGCAGGAGCCACGACCACGAGCACGACCGTGGTGGGCGGCGGCCCGGGCACGTCGACAGTGTCGACCATCTGGGCCTTCGATCCCGCCTCGGACAAGCTCCTCGCAGCCGGCCGGCTCCAAGTGCCGGTTTCACACGCCGCAGTCGCGGTGTCGGGCTCGAGGGCGTGGATAGTCGGCGGCGAGTCGGGAGGCTCGCAGGTCGCGGTAGTGCAGATGTTCGTGCCCGACGTCGCCTTCGGTACGGCGGGAGCGCCCGGCGCCGGCTCGCCCTACTTCGGAGCCCAGCTCCTCGTCGCAGACCGGGGCAACAACCGTCTTCTCGTCATGGACGCCAAGATGGACGTGGTCTGGACCTATCCTTCGGCGTCCGTGCCCGCCGACCCGCTCGGCTTCTACTTCCCCGACGACGCCTTCTTCGTGCGCCGCGGCACGGCGATCATCTCCAACCAGGAGCAAAACGAGACAATCGTCGAGATCGCATATCCCTCCGGGAAGATCGTCTGGTCCTACGGACACCCGAAGCAATCCGGATCCGCCCCCGGGTACCTGCACGAGCCGGACGACGCATACCTGCTCCCGAACGGCCAGATCACGGTGGCCGACGCGCAGAACTGCAGGGTGCTGGTCCTCGACCCGGACGGGACCGTCGTGCACCAGATCGGCACGACCGGCAGGTGCGTGCACGCCCCTCCCGTCTCGATGGGATCGCCGAACGGAGACACGCCTCTAGCGGACGGCAACCTGCTCATCTCCGAGATAAACGGCTCGTGGATAAGCGAGTACACCCTCGCAGGGGCGCTGGTCTGGACCGAGCAGCTGCCCATCACCTACCCGTCGGACCCACAGCAGCTCGGGCCCGACCTCTACCTGGCAGCCGACTACGCGCGGCCCGGGCAGCTGCTCGAGTTCGACCGCGAAGGCCACATCCTCTACCGCTACGACGTGGCGAGCGGCCCTGGCATGCTCGACCATCCCTCTCTCGCGGAGAAGTTGCCGAGCGGTGCGATCATGATCAACGACGACTACGCCAACCGAATGGTCGCGATCGACCCGGCTACCGACGCTCTGGTATGGCAGTACGGCGTGACAGATCTGGCGGGTACCGCGACAGGGATGCTCAACACGCCGGACGGGTTCGACATCCTGCTCCCCGACGGGTCGACACCGACACACCCGGCGACGGGCTGAATCGCAGCTGCCCAGGTCCGGCTGACCAGGCTCAGTTGCCCAGGCTCAGTTTGCCAAGGCTCAGTTGCCAAGGCTCGGTTGCCCGGGCTCAGTTGCGCCGGACCTCTGCCCAGGCCACTCCTTTGTCCAGCTCGGTGTCGCGCGGCAACCCGAGTATGCGCTCGGCCATCTGGTTGCGCAGGACCTCCGAGGTCCCCCCTTCGATCGAGTTCGCCCGAGCACGCAGGAAGGTCTGGACGCGCGCCTCTGCGCCGGCATCTCCCGCCATCCAGGCCACGCCCGCCATCCCGTTGGCCGTGATGGCGAAGTTGGATCGCCGCTGGTTGTACTCGGCGTTGAAGACCTTGTTGACGGCTCCTTCGGGGCCGGGCTGCTGGCCGGCGAGACGTGCTGAGTTGGCGCGAAAGGCGGTCATCTCCTTGACCTCCGACTCGATGTAGAGCTGCGCGAGCTGCTGGCGCACCAGAGGGTCGGACCGATCGGGTATTGAGTCCAGGTACGACCTCCACGGGTCGCGCCGCACCCCACCCGTGAACGAGACAGGGTCCAGCGACACGCCTGCGAGAGCGACACGCTCGTTCATGAGGGTGGTCCTTGCGCAACGCCAGCCGTCGCCCACGGCCCCCACCCGGTTGGAATCGGGGATCCGCACGTCGTTCAAGAAGACCTCGTTGAACTCCGACGAACCCGTGATCTGGCGCAGCGGCCTCACCTCCACTCCCGGAGCGTGCATGTCGCAGATCAAGTAAGTGAGGCCTTCGTGCTTGGGCACGTTCGGGTCGCTGCGCGTCAGCAGCATGCCGAAGCTGGCAAACTGGGCGATGCTCGTCCAGACCTTCTGACCGTTCACCACCCATTCGTCTCCGTCGCGAAGGGCACGGGTCGAGAGCGACGCGAGGTCCGAGCCCGACCCGGGCTCGCTGAAGAGCTGGCACCAGATCTCCTCGCCCGAGAGGATCTTGCGTAGGTACCTCTCCTTCTGTTTCTCGCTGCCGTGCTCGATGATCGTCGGCCCTGCGAGCCCGATCCCGAGCAGGTTGACCGACACGGTCGGGAGCCTGTGGCGGACGAGCTCGGTACGCACGACCTGCTGCATCCACACCTCACCCGAAAGGCCGCCGTACTCCTTCGGCCAGAGCGGTGCGGCGTACGGGCTGCGGCCGATCTTGCCCTGCCAGTTGAAGGGGTTGAACCCGTGCTCCTTGCGCAGCTGCTCGAGCTTGGCGTCGTCCCCCGCGACCGCGTCGACCCAGCCCTCGGGCAGCTCGTCGGCGAGCCACTGATCGAATTCCTCGCGGAACTCCGTCTGGGCCGGTGTGTCCTCGATCTGCCAGCGCATCGGCTCCCTCCGGGTCGCTTCTCTGCTCGACGGCCCGTGCCCGGACGCTCGGCGGGCGCGGCGTACTCCGCTCCTAGACTGACCCGTCGATCAGCAACGTGCCTGGCGCGAGTGTAGGGGAGGCGTTCCATGACCACCAAGGTCCCCGACCTCACCGAGGAGCAGCAGCAGGCCTTCCGCGCGGCCGTACCCCGCACGATGCTCGGTACGCCGTACCTGTCGGGGCTGGGTCTGGTGTTCGACTCCTACGAGCCGGACCGGGTGACCCTGCGTCTCGAGTTCCGCGAGGACCTGACCAACGACGGGACCTACTACCACGGCGGGGTGATCGCCGCCGTGATGGACACCGCAGGAGCGGCAGCCGCATGGTCCAACCACGACTTCTCGAAGGGCACGCGAGCCTCGACCGTGTCGATGTCGGTCCAGTACGTCGGCGCCGCGCGCAAGAGCGACCTCGTCTGCGAGGCGCGGGCAGTGCGCCGAGGCAAGGAGCTCATATTCACCGAGATAACAGCCACCGACGACGCCGGCGCGATGGTCGCCCACGCCGTCCAGACCTACAGGATCGTCTGACGGATCTTTACGGGTGGCCGGAGCCGTCGAGGCGCCGCCGGTCGGCGCACTGCCCGGCGAACTAGCGAAGCGCGCGCAGTCGCGGCTGGCGCCCCCCGGCTCCCAGCAAGAGGCTGCGCCGCGACAGCACGTCGTCCACGAACCCGCGCCCCGGGTCGAGGTAGCGGAGCACGTCCACCTGGCCCTGGGGTCGGGGCAACATCCACGAGTGCCCTCCGGGCACCCAGACGATCTCGCGGTGCACCATCTCGCTGACCTCGGCGGCCGTCTTCGAGTTCACGATGCGGTCGAAGCAGCCCCACACGGGGAGGAAGGGGATCTGCTGTTCGACGACCGCGAGCAGTTCCTCTTGCATGTCGATCGACATGAGCATCGCCCCGACCGGCAGCGTCCGGCCCATCTGTCTGATGTTGCGCCTCGCGTCCGGCCACATGCCGCGAAGCGTCGAAGAGAGCCTCCGCCCGATGAGCATGTCGGGCGTGTCCAACAGCGCAGCCGTCATGAGGTCCGCGACTCCGGCCACGTCGGGGAGCACGGGTGAGAGCAGTGACACCAGGATCCCCTTGCGGCGCTTCCATCCCGGCGTCGCGATTCCGTCGCGGTAGACGATCCCGAGGGTGCGCTCAGGGTGGTCGTAGCCGAGCTGCACCGCGACCGCTCCCCCCATCGAGTGGCCTAGCAACACTGCATGCGGAGCGCCAACATGATCGAGCAGCTCGATCACCTGGTGCGAGATCTCGTGCATGTTGACCCGCTCCCAGGGCAGGGGGTCGCTGCCGCCGAACCCGGGCAGGCTGGGGTTGACGACCCGCCAACCCATGTCGCGCGCGAGGTGGCTGCTCTCGCGCCAGTACATGCCGCCTCCGGCGAAGTAGCCGTGGACGTTCACCGCCCAGACCGGAGGGCTGCCCGGACCCTCGGGCCCGTGCGCGCGCTCGTTGTCGGAGACCGCGAAGCGCAGCCTGCGGCCGTCGATGCTCAGCGTCGCCGGGACCATCCTGACCGGCCGGGGCCGGGGCCGGGGCCGGGGATTGCGGGCTGCCGGTCGGCCGTCCGTCCCCGGTCGCGCCGAGCGCGCCGGCCGCGCGGAGCTCGCGGTCCGTGTCGGCCCTCCCGTGCCGGCGGGCCCGTCGTCGGCCACCAGACGCAGTGCAAGACGGAGCAGCGAGAACAAAGGGGGGAAGGCGGCGAGGATCCCGAGAGAGGGGACCCTGGGGCCGTCTTCTGTTCTCGCGCTCATCCTGCCTCCGCCCTCGTCGGACCGGTGACCTGGGAAGCTCGCCACACGCTACTCCGAGGGCATGTGAGGCCCAGCGGATACGCCTGCGTTCCTCGATGCGTAGCCTTCCGCCAGTGTCACGCTGGTCGGTGCCGAGCGCGCAGAGACCCCGGATCCGTACGCGCCTGCGGCGGGGCGCTGCGCGCGTGCGTCTCCTCGCGCACGTGTTCGGCGACCTGGGCCTGCCGATGGTGGGGCTGGTCGTAGTCAACTCAGTACGGCGCCGCAACGCCTCGAAGCGCGAGAGCCGGCGGCGCGCCACCATCGGCCCGGGAGTGGCACCCGGCTCCATCGAGCGCGTGGATCCGGTCCCGGGGGGAGCGCGCTTCAGCTTCTCGCGCGCCGAGCTCGAGGTCGTCTTCGTTGCACCGGACATCCTCCGGGTCTGCTGGGGTCCCGGGCCCCTGCCGGTGCCCTACGCCTTGGACGAGGCGCGGGCGGGCCCGGGACGCTCTGACCGGCCGTCGCCGTCGGTGCTGGTCGCCGACCACCCGGGCCGTGGATGGGAAGTCTTGAGTGACCTGTTGGCGCTGCGGGTCGCGGGCGACGGCGCCACCGAGCTCACGACGAGAGACGGACGGCTCCTGCGCAGCGCCGCTCCGCCCGCCCGCGTCGGAGGGGGTTGGGCCCAGAGCTTCGAGATGCGCCCCGGGGAGAGGTTCGCGGGGCTGGGGGAGCAGGCAGCCGGGGTGGACCTCCGCGGGGGCCGTTTCAGGGTCTGGAACACCGACGCCGGCGGGGCGTGGGGCCCGGGAAGCGGGCCCCTCTACATCGGGATCCCGGTCTTCGTGGCTACCCACCACGACGGCGACCTTCTCACCTTCTACGAGAACTCGACGCGCTCTGTGTTCTCCTTCGCCGGCTCTGCCGGCTCTGCCGGCTCTGCCGGCTCTGCCAGTGGCGACGAGGGCGCGACGGCGTCGGTGAGCTTCGCCGGTGGACAGCTCCGCCAGTACACGATCGCCGGAAGCCCCCCGCACCTGCTCGACCGCTACAGCGAGCTCACCGGCCGGCCGTTCCTGCCACCGCGGTGGGCGCTCGGCTACCACCAGAGCCGCTGGGGGTACCGCAGCGCCCGAGACGTCCGCGACGTCCTCGAGGGCTATCGGAGAATGGGGCTTCCGCTCAGCGCGCTTCACCTCGACATCGACTACATGGACGGCTACCGCGTCTTCACGGTCGACCCGGGACGCTTCGGCGACTTGTCTGCGCTTGCTTCCGAAGCCGCTGGAAGTGGTGTGCGGCTCGTGACGATCCTCGATCCGGGGGTGAAGGTCGACAGCGCGTGGCGGATCTACCGCGAAGGCAGGACCAGCGGGCTGTTCTGCACCGACAGGCGAGGCGAGCCGGTCGAGGGAGTGGTTTGGCCCGGCCGGGCGGTGTTTCCCGACTTCACCGACCCGCGAGCACGTGAGTGGTGGGCGTCCCAGTACGGGTTCCTCACGGATGCCGGAGTGGGAGGGGTATGGCACGACATGAACGAGCCTGCCTCGATCGCCCTCATGGGCGATCCGACGCTCCCCCTCGACACGCGCCACGACTTCGACGGCCGCGGGGGTGATCACGCAGAGGGCCACAACCTGTACGGCTTGCTCATGAACCGCTCGGGCTTCGAGGGCCTGAGCCGGGCGCGCCCCGATCGCCGGCCGTTCGTCGTGTCGCGCTCGGGATGGGCCGGCAACCAGCGCTGGGCGTGGAACTGGACGGGGGACGCCGCCTCGACGTACGCGGCGATGCGGCAGCAGGTCGCCACGCTCGTGGGACTCGGGCTCTCGGGCGTGGCGTTCTCGGGATCCGACACCGGCGGCTTCAGCGGGGTGCCCGACGACGAGCTGTACCTGAGGTGGCTACAGATGAGCGTGTTCACGGGGTTCTGCCGGACTCATTCGGTGGTGGGCGCCCCGCCCCGAGAGCCGTGGCGCTTCGGCCATCCGACGCGCGAGATCGTCGCGGCCTGGATCCGCTTCCGGTACCGCCTGCTTCCCTATCTGTACACGCTCGCCCACGAGGCCTCAGTGACCGGAGCACCCTTGGTGCGACCGCTTTGGTGGCGCGAGGCGACCAGCGATGTGACTCAGGTGGCCGGGGGTGCCGCGGCACCTGCCGCCTCCGACCAGCAGGACGACACCTTCTTACTGGGCGATGCCCTGCTCGTCGCCCCGGTGTGCGAGCCGGCTGCCCGCAGCCGCCGCCTCGTGCCGCCCGCGGGTACATGGACGAGCCTCTGGACACACGGTGGGGGCACGTCGATCACGGGCGGCGACGCCGTGCAGCTCGATACCGCGGCCGATCGGCTGCCCGTGCTCGTGCGCGCTGGGACGATCCTCCCGCTCGACGACGGTTTCGCCGAGGGAGGCGGTCCCTGCGCGATCGAGGGCGACCGGGCCGCTGCGACGGACCGAGCCGTCGTCACCGAGCCGGCAGGAGCCGGCGACTCCGGCGACGGCCTCGCGCCCCGGATGCTCGCCTTTCACTGCTGGCCGTCACCCGAAGGCACCGCGGAGGGGGTCTGCACCGACGACGCCGGCGACGGCTCCGGGCCGGTGCGGCGCGACGAGCTGAGCTTCGAGCGTTCCGCTGCGCGTGCCGTCCTGCGCTGGCGGCGCTCCGGCGACTTTCCACCGCCGGCGAGGGTCAGGGTGGTCCTCCACGGTCTCGAAGCCGCGGGTGTCGCCGCCGACGGCGAGGACGTGACTACGTTCGACCGCGGCGTGATCGAGTGTGGCCCGTTCGACCTGCTCGAGGTCCAGGTTCGCTGACGCGCATGCCGACGGGCGGGCCTTTGCGTTCCCGCTAGGCCGCCGGCGCCTCGGGGCTCAGTGTCCTCACCGCCTCGTCGACGGAGTCGAAGATGTGGTCCTCGCCGATCCGCGCGAGCAGGCCGCTCCTGCGCAGGCTCTCGCGAGCGTGCCCGCCGACACGTGACATGGCGAAACCGACGTGTGCCTTGTCGAGCTTGTCGAGCTCCACGCGCAGCGCACGTGAACCCGTGTAGTCGATGTCGGTCATGCCGATGGCGTCCAGCACGACCGCCTTCGCCGCGCCCGCCGCCCTCGGCAGCGCCTTCTCGAACTGGGCGCGGAAATGGACGGAGTTGGCGTACCAAAGCGGCGTGGCGAACAGCACCACCAGCACGCCGGGGACCTGGGTGGCCTCTTCGCTGGTCGAGAGGGGGGCCCAGCTGGTGGTCCCCGGGATGCGGCCCAGCACGTGCAGCTGGGGCCGGGCGCTCAGGCGCGTGCGGTCGAGGATGGCGAGCCCGACAGCGACGCCGATGCCCTGCTCCACCCCGATGAGCGCCACGGTGAGGAGCGTGACGAGGGTCAGGCCGGTCTCGAACAGATCGAACCTGGCGATCGAGATCAGATCGCGGGCGTGGAAGACCCGCGTGGCGATGAACAGCAGGACCGCTGCGAGAGTCGCGAGGGGCACGTCCTTCAACAGACCCGCTGCGGGGATGAGCGCTATCAGGACCACGGCCGAGCTGAGACCGACCGCCTGGGTGCGACCAGATGCGGAGGCGACTGCCGCGGTCCTGGCTGGACTCGCGTCGACGGGGAACGAGCCTGCGAGCCCGGCCATGATGCTCCCCGCTCCCACCCCGAGGAAGTCGCGGCCCACGTCCACGTCATAGCCACCCTGGTCCGCGAAAGCGCGGGTGGTAGCTGCGGTCTGGCTGATCACCACCAGCGCGACCACTCCCGCGATCGGCACGACGCTGCCTAGCGTCGACCAGGACAGGCCCACGAGCCCGAAGCGCGGCGCTGCGTGGGCGATGCTGCCGAGCACGGCGACCCCGTGCGCGTGGAGGCCGAGCGCCCCGACCAGGACCGTCGAGCCGATCAGCCCCACCAAGGCGCCCGGGAGCTTGCGGTCCACGCGCTCTGCCGCCACGACCACGGCGAACACCACCACCGAAATGCCGAGCGCCCAGCCGTTGGTGTGGTCGAGGTGGCGCACCACGAAGCCGATGCGGTGCAGCGTGGTGCCGCTCGCCGAGGGAAGCCCGAACAAATCGGGGAGCTGGTGAACGACGATGATGACAGCTACTCCGGCGAGGAAGCCGGTGATGATCGGCGCCGAGAGAAACTCGGCTATCCAGCCGAGGCGCAGGATGCCCACGAGCGCCACGATCACGCCGACCATCACGGCGAGGATGCCGACCAGATCGATGTACCGCGCCGAGTCGAGTGGCGCGAGATGGGAGATCCCGACGGCGAACAGGGGTGCGATGGTCGAGTCGGCGCCCACGGACATCTGCGGGTTGGAACCGAGGAGCGCGAACAGGACGCTGCCGGCGATGAAGGCATAGAAGCCGGTGATGGGCGGCATACCCGCGAGCCGCGACGTGGCCAGTTGCTCGGGTACGGCAATGACGATCAATGTCAGTGCAGCGAGCGCGTCGGGCAGCATCCACGAGCGCTGGTAGCCGCGCAGCGACTCGCCGAGCACCACGGGCAGGCGCAGGCGCAGATGTCCCTCGGCGCCATGGGGTTCCAGCCCGGCCCCTGGATGTGCCCCCCCTGCGCTCATGGCTGCATCATGGATCAGGCGTCGACCTCGAGCCAGTGGC
>DATKIB010000166.1:0-4502 GCA_035509915.1 Acidimicrobiales bacterium
CGCGCTGTTCCTCGGTGTGGTCAACCTGTTCGACAACCCCGCTCGGCAGACGTTCGTCGTGGAGATGGTTGGCAAGGACGACCTTTCCAACGCCGTCAGCCTGAACAGCATCGTGATGAACGGCGCGCGGGTGATCGGGCCCGCTCTGTCAGCGCTCCTCATCGCCACCGTCGGCATCGCTGTGTGCTTCGAGGTGAACGCAGCGAGCTACGTCGCTGTGATCGTGGCGCTCGCGTCGATGCGGCGTTCGGAGCTGCACCCCTCCGAACGTGTCGAGCGCGCCAAGGGTCAGCTCAAAGAGGGCCTCGCGTACGCCTGGCGCACTCCCAGGCTGCGCGAGCCGCTGCTGCTCGTGTTCGTGGTGGGGCTCCTCGTGTACAACTTCAACGTGATCCTCCCGTTGTTCGCTCGTGAGACCTTCCACGGGGGTGCCGGAACCTTCTCCGCGCTCACCTCGTTGATGGCGGGAGGAGCGGTCGTGGGCGGCTTGGTGGTGGCCAACCGCGGCAAGCAGTCGCTCCACCGGCTCACGACCATCGGAATGCTCTTCGGTCTGCTCATCGCAGCCGTCGCGCTGGCTCCGACGCTCCCGAGCGCGTACGGGTTGATCTTCCCGATGGGGGCCCTGTCCATCGCGTTCATCGCAACCGCCAACTCCACCATCCAGATGCGCGTCGATCCCTCGATGCGCGGACGCGTCATGGCCCTCTACGCGATCGGCTTTCTCGGGACCGCACCGATCGGGGCCCCACTCGTGGGATGGATCTCGCAGGTGTCGAGCCCGAGGGTGGCGCTCATGACCGGCGCCTGCTCGGCCGTATTGGCTTCGGCTGTCATCGCCCTGCGTCACCGCAACGAGCACCGCAGGGCCGAGGCCGAGCTGGCCCGCGCCCGGGCGAAGGACGTCGTCGTGGAGGAGTCCCAGCCAGGGACCGAGCTCGGCGTGGCGTGAAACGCTGGTCCGCCAGGGCGGGCGCCGCGGTCGGCGTGGCGGCCCTCGCTCACTACGTGCCGAGCGTGTGCGTGCTGGGCCAGTGGTCCCCGTGGCCACTGACCGCCCTGCCCTTCGGCTGGTGCCGCTGGCGGGCGCCGTCGGCGGGCGCGGTCGCCCTCACCTTCGACGACGGCCCCTCGCCCGAGACGACCCCGCGTACCTTGGACCTACTCGATGCCTACGCGATGAGGGCGACGTTCTTCGTGCTGGGCAGCCTGGCCGAGGCCCATCCTGATCTGGTCGCAGAGATCCTCCGCCGCGGCCACGGGGTCGGTTCGCACGGGCAGGTGCACGAGCATCATCTGCTGCGCTCACCGGCGTGGATCCGGCGTGACATCGGGCGCTCCGTGGAGGTGCTCGAGGCGCTGAGAGCGCGCCCGCGCTGGTACCGGCCGACCTACGGGCAGCTCACGGCTAGCACGGTTCTCGAGGCCAGGCGCCATGACATGGAGGTGGTCCTGTGGTCGGCGTGGGGGCGCGAGTGGGCCGAGCCCTCCCCGGTCCCGGTGCTCGCCCGGCTCGAGCGACGCCTGGAGGCCGGAGCGATCGTGCTGCTGCACGACACCGACGTCATGTGCCCGCCGGGCACCGCCGCGCGCACGCACGCCTCGCTGGGGCCGCTCGCCGGCAGGCTCGAGGATCTCGGCCTGCGCGCGGTCAGCCTCGACGAGGTCCTTCTCTAGCGCGAGTCCGGCTGCCCGCCGGGTAGCGCTTCCGCGCGGGTCATTTGTGTATACCGAGTTGCACCGCCTTCACAAGGAGCAGGGCGACGGACAGGATCACGTACCCGTACATCGAGTACATGGTGAGGGTCCGCCCCCGGGACCACGGCGGGCGCTCCAGCAGGCTGAGCGGCGGCATTCGCCACGTGTCGCGCCGGTAGCTCGGAATCGCCTCCGGCTTTGCGCGGCCGCGTAACGCCCTCGCGTAGAGCAAACCGGACGCGCCGAGTACCACGACGAGCACCGCGCAGAGGACGACGAGCAACGCCCCTACGTTCACATGCGGGAAGACGGTCGTGGCCATGAGGATGAGCGACAGGACGAAGAGGGTCGACACGATCAGGGTCGCCAACGCGTTGAGCCACGGTCGGTTGACCCAGGGACCGAGGACGCCCTTGTCGTTGCAGAGGAGCACCAGGAAGACGGTCGCGCTCGGCAGGAGGATGCCCGCCAAGGCCTGGACGGCGGTCGTGATGAGGCCGAGCGGCGCCCCGGGGAGCAGCACGATCGCCCCTGCCAGGGCCACGATCCCTGCGTACGACGCATAGAAGAACTTGGCTTCACCCAGCCTGCGGTGCAGGGAGTGCCGCATGCCGAAGATGTCCCCGAACGCATACGAGGTGGACAGGGTGACTGCCGCGGCGCCGATGATCGAGGCGTTCAGGAGCAGGATCGCGAAGAGCACCCCCGTCCCGTGACCGAGGTACCGCGCAAGACCGTGGGCCACTCCGGCAGCGTTGGTGAACCTCCCCGCCAAGGACGTGTGAGCGAAGGCGAAGGCGGCGGTGATCGTGATCAGGCTCGCGCCGAGCACTGTCACGAACGAGCCGATGACCGTGTCGGCTCTTTCGTAGTTGATATATCGCGGCGTGATCCTCTTGTCGACGATGTTCGACTGCTGGAAGAACAGCTGCCACGGCGCGACGGTGGTGCCCACGATCGCGATGATCAGCAGCACCGAGGTCGAGTTGAAGCCCCCGCGCACCCCCGGCACCACGAACCCGTGCAGGACACCCCCGGCGTGGGGATGTGCGTAGATCGCCAGCGGGATCACCAGGAAGTTGGCGACTATGAAGACGAGCATGAAGCGCTCCCAGCGGCGAAAGCTTCCCGTCGCGGTCATCGCCACGAGGCCCAGCACAGCGAGAGGGACCGAGATGTAGGGGCTCACGCCGAAGTAGCCCAGAGCGAGACTGACGCCTATGAACTCGGTGACGATGGTGAGGAAGTTCAGGACGAACAGGTCGCCCACGCTGAACGCGCCCCAAAACTTCCCGAAGCGTTCCTTGATCAAGCGGGCGTGCCCTACACCTGTCACCGCCCCGAGACGCACAACCATCTCCTGGTTCACGATCAGGATCGGGATGAGCAGCGGCAGCGTCCACAGGAGGGTGAGGCCGTAGTTCTGGCCCGCCTGCGCGTAGGTGGCCACGCCACCGGCGTCGTTGTCCCCGACCATCACGATAAGGCCCGGTCCGATGACGGCCAGCAAGGTGAGCAGCCGGGCGCGCCACGAACGGCGCGGCGAGGTGTCGTGGACACGGATGGTACCGAGGGCCCCCTGGATGTCGCCGAGGTGCGCCTCGTCGAGGACGGCGCTGGCGTTCTCGGTGTCGAGGGCCTCGTCGGCCATTGCTGGACCTCCCGAAGGTTGACGGTTCCTGGGCGTGCGTGTGCGGCGCGCACGCCCAGGCTCAGGTCAACCTCCCGTCAGTCCGGCGGGAGACGCTCCTGACTTGTGGCGTGCGCGCGTTCGCGGTCGTGGTGACCCACTGTCGGCGTGCAGCGCTGCTCCTTCGTCTCACCCCGCGTCAGCCGGTCTCCCCGGAGAGGTGTCGCCCGGTGGGGGGCCGGGCTCGCCGGGGGCGGGCCCCGGCGCACGTCCCCGCCCGCCAGCAGCACCCTCGGCGCGGCGTGGCGAGCGAAGCTCGGCTGATCAGAACCTGCATGATAGTCGAGCGTGCCCCCTACAGGCCCTGAACGCTGGTCCTCTCAGTCCTCTGCGACCGCCATGCCGAAGTCGCGTCGCCATCCCGTCGGCAGCATCAGCTCCAGGACGTCGTCGACCGTGATGACCCCGATCATGCGGTGCTCGTCGTCCATCACCGGCGCGACCGTCAGGTTGAAGTCCGACATCTTGCGCACCACCGCGTGGAGATCCCAGTCGGGGTGCACGTGGGCGGGGTTGGGGCGGACCACCGAGCCGAGCTCGGTCGAGGGCTCGGCCTTCACCAGCGACACCACCGAGGCCGATCCGCTCACGCGGCCGTCCGGCCCGCTGGCGAAGACGACCGCGAGCGCCTCGGGGGGCGCCTGGCTCGCGCGCAGGGCTTCGAGCACCTCTGCCACCGGGGTCGTCTCCGGCAGGCAAAGGAAGTCCGGGCCCATGAGTCCGCCGGCGGTCTCGGGGTTGTAGCTGAGCAGCGCGCGGATCTTGCGCTGGTGCGCAGGGGGCATGAGCGTGAGCACCGGGAGTCGCCGCTCCTGATCGAGGTCGCTGAGCAGGTCGGCAGCGTCGTCCGGAGCCATGGTCGCCAGAAGTCGGGCGGCCTCGGAGTCCGAGCGCGAGCGGATGAACTCGAGCTGGTGCTCCTCGTCGAGCTCCTCGAACACGTCCGCTTCGAGCTCGCGGTCCTGGCCGACCGCCTCGATGATCTCCTCCCCTTCGTCGTGGGAGGCGGCCTCGACCAGGTCGGCGATCTGCGCGGGGTGGAGCTTGGCCAGCTTCCGATACGGAATGCGCAGCCTGGCGGTAGGGACGTGGGCGACGAAGGGCTCGATGCTCG
>DATKIB010000167.1:0-14768 GCA_035509915.1 Acidimicrobiales bacterium
CAATTGGCCGCCATCACTGCGTCGGACGACCGGCGGGCGGCTCTCGGCCGGCTCGATCTCCCGGCGCTCGTGTTGCACGGCGAGCAGGACGTCGTCTTCCGTATGCAGGCGGGGAGGGCCACGGCGGAAGCCATCCCGGGCGCAAGGTTCCGCTCGTTCCCCGGGATGGGCCACGACCTCCCACGAGAGCTGTGGCCGCAGATCGCCGGGGAGATCCGCTCCGTGGCCGATCACGCGCCCGCCCGTTGAGTCCTGCAGACACCACCAGTGCACATACCAATTGTCTATTGCCCACATCACCAGGGCCCATTTATCATTCGTAGTTGAGCTGTTTCGGTTTCGGTGGCAGGTACTTGCTCAGGACCGGCGCAGGGGGTCGGAGGGCTGTCGATGAGCGTCGATGAGCGGGCGGCCGAACAGAGGCAGATCTTCGAGAGCTACGGGCGCCTCGACGCCTCCGAGCTCGCCGATCGGCTCAGGGGTGACCTCGAGGCAGACGGGTACCAGGTGTGGCGCGACGTCGAGGAGATCCACGCGGGCAGCGTCTGGTTCGCCGAGATCGAGAAGGCCATCGCGTCCAGCGACGTGATGGTCGCGCTGCTGTCCCCGCATGCGGTGCGAAGCGGCAACGACCCGAACAGCCCCGGCGGCATCGACAGCGTCTGCCTGGACGAGATCTCCATGGCCCGGTTCGGGCAGCCGCCCCGTCCCATCGTCCCGGTCATGGCGATCTCCTGCCAGCCTCCGCTGCCGATCTTCCGCCTCGACTACGTCGACCTGACCAAATGGAAGGACGAGGAGTCCTACCAGACCGGCCTCGCCCGTCTGAAAGAGAACATCGCCGAGGCCATCGCACACCGTGCCCTGGAACGTCCACTCGTCACCGAGCTCGACCCCTTCGACTTCGGGGCGTTCCTGAACGCCAAGCGACGTGACTTCGAAGGCCGCGAGTGGCTATTCGAGGAGATCGAGACGTGGCGAACGACACAGGACGAACGCGCTTTGCTGATCACCGGCGACCCGGGATCCGGTAAGTCCGCTTTCGTAGCAGAGCTCGTCTACCGAAACCCCGACGGGCAGGTCGTCGCGTACCACTGCTGCCAGTCGAACGTGCCCGACACCTGCAAGCCCGGAAAATTCGTCCGCTCCGTCGCCGCGATGCTCTCGTCCCAGCTACCCGAGTACGCCGCCGCGATCGAGAGGGGCCGACCGCTAGAGGTGTTGGCACAGTCCGATTCGGACCCGGAGTCGGCGTTCGCCCATGGAATAGTCACACCGCTGAACAACATCGACCCGCCGGCGGGGGACCCGCGCTACATCCTGATCGACGCCCTCGACGACTCGATCACGGGCGCCGGAGCGGCGTCCGGCACGACGATCCTCGACGTCCTGCACGACAGGATCGAGCAGCTGCCCAGCTGGCTCAGGCTCGTCGCTACCACGCGCCACGAAAGGGCTGTCCTCGAGAGGTTCCGGGGCGTGCGGACCAACTCCGTCGATGCCCACGACAAGCGCAATCTCGAAGACGTGGAGCAATACCTGAGGCATCGCCTGACCGAGCCCCGCCTGGTCGCCCTGATGGAGTCCCAGCACACCGACCCCGACGCGGTCTGCTCGGAGCTGTGCACTTTGAGCGACGGCAGCTTCCTCTACGCGCAGCAGGCTCTCGAGAGCCTGCTCGTGGAGAAGCTGCAGTTCTCCGAGCTCGCCGCGCAGCCGCCTGGACTCGGGAAGCTCTACGACGACTACTTTGAGCGGACCTTCCCCGACGAAGCCAGCTACTCGGCGACGAAGGAGCTGCTAGCAGTCCTCCTCGCCTCACGCGGAGGGCTGACCAGCGACCAGCTCTGCCGGGTGCTCTCGACCACCGCCATCTCGCTCGAACAGCTCCTCGCGCCGCTTTCCGGCTACATCACGATCGTCGAAGGGCGGATCTCTCTGTTCCACAAGTCCCTGGCGGACTGGCTGACCGATCCGCAGAAGGCACGACTGCGGTTCGTGATCGACGTCACGCTCGGCCAGACACGTCTGCTCGATTACTGCAAGCGGTGGACGGAGCTCGACGATGACTACCCGCTGCGCGAATTTCCCTCCCATCTGGCCGAGGCCCAAGACCTCGACGGGATGCTCGAAGTCCTCTCGGACAGCTCCTTCATAGCGCGCCGCGAACGCGCGGGGGTGGGTGGTATCGGCCTCGATGACTACCGACGGCTGGCCACGATGCTCCTCGAGACCGGCAGGACGAAGGACGTGGTCATCCTCGCGTCGACCCCCAATTCGCGCCAGCGCGACGGCATCACTGTCGCCCTGCGCGAGGCGCCCGAGCATCTAGACGAAGCGGTCCGTGCCGTGAGCGAGAGGCTCGCGCGGACCGAGGTCCGCCACAAGGGAGGCGACGGCCCCACTCCCACCGAGCTGAACGCAGTCCTCGTCTCCATGCGCACGGCCGCAGAACGCGGGTACCGCGACCAGCTCGTCGGGTTGGCGCTCGACGAGTCCCCGGCGGTGCTGGCGATGCTCGTGCCCTACCTCTACCGGTTCTGGAAAATGCGCCGGGAAGAGGGCTGGAAGCTCCTCGACGAGCTGGCTCCCCACTTCTGCAAGCGGCTTGGGGCACCGCGCGAAGAGATGGTGACGGTCATTGGGGGCCTTGGGACCGCGATCGTCTCGGAGTACTTCGACGATAGAGACACCATGACCCGGCTCGGCAAGTACCTGGCCGAGCGTGTCAAACAGTCACTGTCGTCGCCTGTCGGCCGCGCGTTGGGCCGCAGCCTCCTGCTGAAGGTGGGAATCGCAGCGCTGACCAAGCTCATGAAGGACCAGCCCGAGTACCAGCCGGTCAACCTTCCCGAGCTCAATCATTCGATCCCCGCGTCACCGGAGGTCAAGGAAAAGGCAACGGCCGTGCTCGAGGTGCTCGAACGTCCTGAGCGCGGCGTGGACGCGATAGCCGATCTCCTCACGGGGCGGCCCGACCCCGGCTACAACCTCGGGATCATGATGATCGCCGAGCGCGCCCTGGTGGTCCAAGGAGCCCGCGACCCGGCGTCGACGATGGCCGCACTGCGCCGCATCTTCCACGACGGCTACCCGTGGCTACAACAGTCTGTCCTGTACGCCGCCTCCAAGATCCTGGAGACCTCGGACCTGGAGTCCACGGACCCGGCGTGGGTGGAGAGCTACGTCGACATGACGACGGAATTCGTCCGGACCACGCGCGCCACCCTGGAGACCAAGATCGGTACCTATTCGGTGCCCACCGCCATCGCCGGCGTGGAGGTCGTCCTGGAGAGGCACTCTCCCGCAGGGACCTCCCGGTTTATCCCGGAGTGCTTCGCCCTGGCGATGGCAGAGGGCGACCTCGCCCTCGCCACACGCGTCATCAAGGCGACCCACCTGCTCAGCCTCCTCGGCCATCCGCTCATCGCGCTCGACGCCCTCGACGGCATCGTCGACGCCACACTGGAGCACCAAGAGCTGACAGACCTGGTGGTGGACGTTCTCGCCAACATCCGCCTGTACGAGGACCGCAGCGTGTACCGGTTTCTCTCCCGCAAGCACCGGCCCGAGCTCACGACGAAGGTCCTGGCTACACCGCCCTCCCTGTCCGCCAACGAGTTCCCGACGATGATCGACTTCTTCGCCAACCACCAGCTGGTCAATTCCGAGGACGGCCGGCGCGAGATCTGCGGCATGTTCCGCAAGCAGGTCAATGCGAAGTCGGGCGCGGAGGTACTCCACGACGTCGTGATCTGGGTGATAGGCCTGCTGACGGGCGAGACGATCGGCACGCGCCACAACTGAGAGCTGATGGGGCAGGACCTCAGACGGGACCCGCTGCCGCCAGGCTGAGAGCAGCCGGCGACCGGTGCGCCAGCACCCACTCCGAGATCTCCTCGGGTGGCAGGGCGGGGCTCCAGTAGAAGCCCTGTCCCCTGGCACAGCCCATGCGCCTGAGGGTCCGAAGCTGCGCCTCGGTCTCTATCCCCTCGGCGGTCGTGACGATCCCGAATGCGCGGGCGAGGTCGATCACGCTCGCCACGATGGCGTGGTCCTCCGCGCTGTCGGCCACACCCATGACGAACGAGCGGTCGATCTTGAGCGCGTCGACGGGGAAGCGCTTCAAGTAGCTGAGCGACGAGTACCCGGTGCCGAAGTCGTCGACCGAGATCTGCACTCCTAGGTCCTTCAACCCGGCCAGGACTTGGGCGCTGCCGTCGCCGTCGGCGACGAGCACGCTCTCGGTGATCTCGAGGCGCAGGCGGTCGGGGGCGATGTCGGTCCAGGCCAGGACCTGGGAGATCTGGTCTCCGAGATGGGGGTCGCGGAGCTGACGACCGGAGAGGTTGACGGCCACGGTGATGGGACCTATCGGACCTGCCTCGAACTCGGCGGCCTGGCGGCACGCCGAGGCGAGGACCAACGCGCCCAATTGAGAGATCAGGCCCGTCTCCTCGGCGATCGGGATGAAGTCCGCGGGGGGTACGAGGCCACGCTCGGGGTGGCGCCAGCGCACGAGGGCCTCCACGCCTGCCATCTCGCCGTTGTCCAGGTTGATCTCGGGCTGGTAGTGGACCTCTATCTGACCCGAGTTGAGTGCCGCCCTCAGGTTGGAGTCGAGGTCGAGGCGTGTGCGCATCCTCGCACGCGCCTCGAGACCGAACACCGCTACGCGATCGCGCCCGCTCTCCTTCGCCTGGTACATGGCGGTGTCCGCGTCGCGCAGGAGCGACTCGGCTTCGAGCTCGCCACGGGCCGGTGTGACCACCACACCGATGCTCGCCGACGGCGTTATCTCGAGGCCCTCGACGCTGTAAGGCACCGATATCGCCTCGCGAAGCCGACCCGCCAGCCGGACGGCGTCGCTCTCTCCGGCAACCCCCTTGCAGAGCACCATGAACTCGTCCCCGCCGAAGCGGGCCACCGTGTCGCCCGTTCTCACAGCCCCTTCGAGGCGGTGCGTGACCGTGACGAGCAACTTGTCGCCCGCGCCGTGCCCGAGACTGTCGTTGATCCACTTGAAGCGGTCCAGGTCCAGGAACAGCACCGCCAGGCGCGCCGGCCCGCGCCGGCGGTCGAGGAGCGCCTGCTCCAAGCGATCGAGGAACAGCCGCCGGTTGGGAAGTCCAGTGAGCTCGTCGTGGAATGCACTATGAGCCAGCGCCTCCTCGGCGTTCTTCTGCTCGGTGATGTCCTGGCTGCTCGCCTTCACGCGTAGGGGCCTGCCCTCGCCGTCGCACTCGACGCGCGCGTTGGTGCGTACGTGGTGCACCGAGCCGTCGGAGCGACAGATCCGGTGCTCCGAGGTGAACGGCACCATGTGTTGGCGCGCAGTCTGCAGCTGAAGGCGGAACACCTCACGGTCCTCGGTGTGAAGGTAGCCGAGCAGCTCCGGCCAGCCGAGCTCGGTGGCCGCCCACTCGCGCCCGAGCAGACGGCACATCTGCGTGGAGAGCACGACACGGTCGTCACTGAAGTCCCACCTCCAGCTCCCGAGGTGGGCGAGCTCCTGGGCCTCGGCGAGGTCACGCTCGCTGGCGGTGAGCTGCTCGCGCCCCGACCTCTCCGCGTCCAACAGCGCCGCAAACCCGAGCACGAGGTCTGCGCGCGCCCCGAGACGTCCGAGCAGGTCCACCTCGTCGCTGCCGATCGAAGGCGAGGCGACCGACAGGACGACCACGAGCCATCCCCCGTTGAGGCGACGGCCGAGCAGAGCTCCCACCTTCGAAGTGCCGTCCGGCCCGGCTTCGGCGAGCTCGCTTTGACGGCGAGCGGCTTCGGCGGTGTCGATGTTCGACGCCCGGAGAATCCCTTTTGCGTCGTCGACGAGGAACGCTGCGTGCGCCCCCATCAGCCGGCGCACCCACCGCAGGAACCAGTCCGACATCTCCTCGGCCCTGTTTGCTGTCATCGCCACCGGGTCAGACGTGAAGAAGGCGGCCAGCTCGGAGCGTCGCCACCGGTCTCGCAAGACCTTGGGGGCGACGAAGCCCGCGTACAAGGACAGAGCACCGAGCAACGCTGCAATCTCCGCCGCTACTACCGGGCCAGTGCTCGGCCGCACCGGGACGGCGACCACGCCCACCGCCGCGCCGAGAAGCAAGACGCCTAGTGACATCAGGTGCGTGCGGTTGCGCGCCAAGGGCGGCTGGTGAGCCCCGGCCCGAGAGAACCGCACGATCGCCATCGCGCTCAACACCGACCATCCGGCAACGAAGACGGCCCCGTAGCCGGGCGTCCACAACACGAGTCCACCGTCGTGGAGAGCGGGTCCCGGCACGACGACCACGAGAGCGACTACGAGCGAAGCGATCGACGCCGCCACGCGATCGAGCCGGCGAGACGGAGCCGCGAAACGTGCCGAGAACCTGTAGAGGAAATAGGGGACTGCGAACGCAGCGGCGGTGACGACCTTGCCGAGCCACGTCACCCAGGGCCCGGAAGAGTGGGCGGAGAGCACCAGCGCGAGCCCGACCACAGCGATGAGGCTCACCAACACCCCGGTGAGCCCGCGCGCCGCATGGCGGTGGCGTCGCCACCGAACCCACGTAGTCGTCGCCAGGTACCCGCACGCCAGCAGCTCGCCGCAGGCGCACGCCCTGGCCGCAAAGGACGTCAAACTCACCCCCCGATGAACGTGACGAGCAGCGGCCGGCCCGTCAACGCAAGGCCACCATCGACAAGTCGGCGCCCCTTCTTTATGACGAAAGTCCCATCTTCTCGGGGAAAAACTCCTCTTCCGGGCGTAATTAACACTCTCAGTGCGCTTCTTCGTGCGATAACCACCGAGAGCACTCACCGGGCCCCTTCACGCGCGCGCGGCTCCCATTAGGCTCGAGGTCGTGTCGAAGGAGGAGAGCCTCGTCGGGCACCCCAGGGCCTCCTCCGCCTCGTTGGGCAACCCGGGCCCAGGGGAGCCGGACGGTCCTGGATTTCCCGAATCGCAACGTGGCGAGGACGAGGCGCCTGTCTCCGAGGAAGGTCGCCCGGCTCTCGGCACCCGCATCTACCGCGGCGCGCGAGCGGCCGCCACGGACCCTCGGACGCTGGGTGTGCTGCGTGCCTTTCCGCGTGCAGCCGGATTCATGACCCAGGCCAGCCGCCGCACTGCCACCGCGGCCGCCGACGACACCGTGATCCCGGTTCGTCCGAGCGCTGGCCTCGCCGCGCAGGTATTCCTCGACGAGGTGATGATCGCGATGTTCCGACACCCCCGTCTATTGCCTCACGACGAGGACTACGAGCTCGCCGCGGCGGACATCGCTGCGGCTAGTGCGCTCGGCACCGAAAGAGGCTGGCTCGACGATCCGCGCAAGTACCACGAAACTCCGAGCGCGCCCGAAGAGGTTGCATGCGCGCTGCGCCGTACCGCCGGGATGCGCTACGAGCACCTCAGCTACCCGAGCGGCTGGGAACCGCATCCCGGCGAGCCTGGGCGCGAGCGCTGGCTCTCTCACGAGCCCAACCGGACGGCCCACGCTTGGGTGGCGCGAGCGAGCGCACGGGAGGATTCGGGATCGTGGCTGGTCTGCGTCCATGGCTTCGGGATGGGCCACAGCCCGCTTCTCGACCTGCGAGCCTTCAGGGCCCCCCAGCTGCACGCTCTGGGAGTCAACGTAGCGGTGCCGGTGCTCCCCCTCCACGGACCGAGGGCGTCTGGCTCAACGCGCGGTGAGGGCCTCATGACGATCGACCTCGTAGACAGCATGCACGGTCTGGCTCAAGCGGCGTGGGACGTGCGGATGCTGATCGCTTCCCTGAGGCGTGACTACGGAGCACGGCGCGTCGGGCTCTTCGGGCACTCGTTGGGAGGGTGCGTGGTCGCGCTGACCGCCGCCTTGGAGGACGACCTTGCCTGCGTGATCGCGGGCATCCCGGTGGTCGATCTACCTGACCTGTTCCGTCGTCACAGCCCGCCCGAGATAGCCAGCCGCGCGTACAGACAAGGAGTGCTCGGCCCGTCGGCCGATCTCGTCCACCGCGTCATCTCGCCGCTCTCCATGCCCTGCCGCGTGCCGGTGGACGGACGGTACGTGTTCGCCGGTCTCGGTGACCGCATGGCGACGTTCGGCCATGCGCGAAGGCTCTGGCTGCACTGGGAGCGACCCGCCCTTGCCACCTACCACGGAGGACACGTCGGCTTCTTCTGGTCGGCGACGGTCAAGCGGTTCGTCGACGAGGCGCTCGTGCGGTCGGGCCTCGCCGAGGGGCATCCAGCCTACCCGGCGGCCGTGGACTGATCGGCCTACCCCGCCGCCGTGGACTGATCGGCCTCCTTCACAAGCTGGCCGAGTGCCTCGGGTACCGCCTCGGCCAAGTCCCACACATTGGGCACCAGCTCACGGCTGGCGATGAAGCCGAACCCGATGTGGTCCTCGTTAGACAGCACCGTCACGTTGAGCCCCGCTCCGTCCATGATCGGGCCGAGAGGGTACAGACCCACGAGCCGTGCGCCCGCCATGTAAAGGGGGACGGGAGGGCCGGGCACGTTGGAGATGATCAGGTTGTGGACGACCGGGTGGCGATCGGCGAAACGGAGGCTGGAGTACAAGCGCGCGGCGAGGGAGAAGGTGTTGGGCGCGGCATGTTCCGCCCACTGCATGAGCGTGTCCGCCCCGACCATCTTGTGGATCTCCTTCGCCTCGGCGTTGGCGGCCGCTATGACGCGGAGGCGGGCGACCGGGTCGGCAACGTCGCTCGCGAGGCTCGAGAACATGACCGAGACCTTGGTAGCGCCCTCGAGACCCGAAGCTTGATCGTGCACCGACACCGGAACGGCGGCGATGAGGGACTTGTCGGGGAGCTCACCACGGTCGTCCAGGTAACGCCTCAAGGCGCCGCTGACGACGGCGGTGACGACGTCGTTCACCTTGACGCCGAAGGCCTCTTTGACCTTCTTCACGTCCGCCAGCGGAACCTCGGTGAAGGCGATGGTGCGGTGTGCTGTGACCGCGGCGTTGAAAGACGTACGGGGAGCCGTGAAAGGTGTGGCGGAGCTGCGGCCGGTGCCGCGGTTCCTCCCGGCGTTCCACAGCACCGTGCCGATCCTGAGCGCTGTCGACGGCAGTACCCTCGCGATCCCGAAGGGGCGGCTGACGGTGTCGAGCGCTCCCCTCGCCAGCAGCTCGAGCTCGCTCGGGGCGCGCTCGGGCTTCCATTCGTCCTCGGACGCCGGGGAGCCGGCAGGCTCCGGCTCCAGGTCGAACAGGTACACCATCATGTTGGCGCCCGAGATCCCGTCGATCGTCGAGTGGTGCATCTTGGCGAAGATCGCCACCTGCCCGTTGGCCAGACCCTCGATGACCCACATCTCCCACAGCGGGCGGGACCGGTCGAGCGGACGGCTCGCTATGTCGCCGGCGAGCTCGGCCAGCTCGCGCTGCCCTCCGGGCGCCGGGAGCCCGATACGGCGCAGGTGGTAGTCGATGTCGAATTCGGCGTCCTCTATCCAGTAGGGCCGGCCGAGGTTGAACGGCACCCGCGCCAGCTTGCGCCTCATCGCGGGCATGAGCGGCATTCGCTCGGTGAGGAGCTTCTTTATCGCCCCGAAGGAATAGCCCTCTCGCATCGTGGAGGGGTCGAGCACCAACAGGCCCGACACGTGCATGTGCATGGTCGGGGTCTCGAAGTACAGAAAGGCTGCGTCCAACCCACCGAGTCGCTCCATGACCAGAGGTTACGGCGCGAAGGAGGGGACCCGCTCAGCCGCGCAGCTTCGGGATCACCTCGGTCCCCATGAGCTCGATGGTCTTCATCACCGACTCGTGGGGGACGTTGTAGGGATTGACCAGGCACAGCAGCAGGTCGATCCCGGCCTCCTGGTAGAGCCTGCACCCTTCCACGCACTCCTCGGGCGTCCCGAGCACGCAGGCGTTGGCGCCGACCAGGTACTCGAGGCTGAGCAGGTCGAGCGCGCCGCTGTCGTCGTGCGCCTTCATCTCGGCCGCGTAGGAGTAGTTGCCGAGGGACTGGTTGCGCTCGGCCATCCAGTCCGTCAGCGTGCCGATCTGGCGGGCGCCTGTCCTCGGGTACCACTCGAAGGACTCGCGTGCCAGATCCAACGCCTCGTCGCGGGTCCCGGCGCACAGCGCCATCGTGAACGTGGCCGCGGCATCGTTGACGTAAGCCCCTATCGGTGAGGTACACGCCTCCACCGCTGAGCGATAGATGTCCACCTTGGTCTTGACCTCGGCGGGAGACACCCCGACAGCGAAAGAGCACAGCCCCAGCCCGAGCTCGCCCACGTGGCGGTGGCCTTCCTCGCTCGTGGTCGCGCCCCACAGGGGGGGATGCGGCTTCTGGAGCGGCTTGGGCTGCACGCGCCTGCGAGGCATCTGCCAGTACTTCCCCTCGAACTCGTACTCGTCGTGCGTCCAGCACCCGATCACGTGACCAAGCGCCTCCTGCCACATCTCTCGGGTCTCGGCGGGGTCGATGCCGAAGCCCTCGAGCTCAGCCCTCGTGGCGGAGCGCCCGGCGCCGAAGTCGACCCGGCCGTTCGAGATGAGGTCCAACACGGCCACCGACTCGGCGGTTCGGACGGGATGGTTGTACGGCTTGGGCATGAGGCGAACGCCGTAGCCGAGACGGATCCGCTCGGTCCTGGCGGCGATGGCGCCGTACAGGACCTCCGGGTTGGAGCAGTGCGAGTACTCGGTGAGGAAGTGGTGCTCGACCGTCCAGATGGCGTCCCACCCGTACCTGTCCCCGGCAACCGCCTGCTCGAGGGTGTTCTGATATGCGACATGCTCGCTCTCGGAATCCCATGGCTTGGGCACGGGGATCTCGTAGAAGAGTGCGAACTTCACAGACGAAGTCATTAGCAGGCCGGAGAGGAGAGCACCATGCGCGGACTCGAAGGGAAGGTGGTGATCGTGACCGGTGCGGCCTCGGGTATCGGCGAGGCGACAGCCGCCCGCCTGCTGGCCGAGGGGGCCCGGGTGTTCGGTGTCGACTTGGCCGGTGCCGTGTCACCGAAAGGCCCCGGCGGCAGCGAGGCGCCGCTGAACGCCTGGGGGTTCGCGTCGGTTGACGTCACCGACGAGCAGCAGGTCGCGGGGCTCGTGGACGCGGCGGTGGGCTTCGGCGACCGCGTCGACGGCCTGGTGAACGCCGCAGGGGTCGCCGGTGGAGGGCCGGTGCACAGCCTCGGCGCCGAGGACTGGGACCGCGTCCTCGCCGTCAACCTCACCGGCACGTTCCTGATGGCCAAGCACGTGATCGCCCAGATGCTCCGCCAGGATCCGGTCGACGGGTCCAGGGGATCGGTGGTCACGATCGCCAGCATCGAGGGCCTGGAAGGGACCGCTGGCGGGAGCGCCTACAGCGCGTCGAAGGGTGGCGTCGTGCTCCTGACGAAGAACATGGCCATCGACTACGCAGGCCGGGGAATCCGGGTGAACGCCATCTGCCCCGGTTTCGTCGACACCCCGATGACGCGGGCCATCTTCGGTGCACCCGAGATGGCCGAGGCGCGCAGGCTCATCGTCGACGAGCACAAGATGAAGCGAATGGGACGCCCCGAAGAGATCGCCTCGGTGGCGGCCTTTCTGCTCTCGGAGGACGCCTCGTTCATCACCGGCCACGCCTTGGTGGTCGACGGTGGGTACACCGCCGGGCGCGACCACGGCGTCACCAAGCTGTTGGGATTGGAAGGTCCCTAGCTAGTTCGTCCGGAAGCTCTCGGACGATGCAGTAACCAGTGTGTTGCGCCCGCCGAGGACTCCCCCGCTTGGTGGGAAAGGCCAAACTGCTGACCGGCAGTCCTCAAAGGTAAAGGCGTCGGCACTGCACACTCCCTACAATGCGACCGACGCGGAATGCGATGTCCCCGATAAGGCGCCCCCAAATAGTCGGGACGAAAATGGCCTTGAGCGCTCGAAGTGGCATTTGAAACCACACCCAACACGCTTGGCCGAGTTGCCGCATCTGTCCGAATTCATGAAAGTCGCGATACAGGTAGGGCCCTGACCTGCCATAGAGATACTGCTGGCGGGCGAAATCAGAGATCCGGTCCTTAAAGCGATAGTGGACAAGAGCACTTGGGGCAAACCCAAGCCGGAAACCCGCCAGCTGTGCTCGCCAGCAGAAATCGACGTCGATCGCAGGATTCGATTCGCTGAATCCGCCGAGAGCCTCGATCGTTTCTCTCCAGATCCCCATGTTGCAGGTCGCACCAAAAGGAAGAAAATTGTAGCCGACCTTCAGCCCGCCGGAATTGTCCCAGTGGCGCCAGCGCTGTGCGCGCGGGGAGTTGAGGGATTCTGGCTCGAGGGCACCGACGACAGCGTCCGTCTCGAGGGCGGCCGCGACGAGCTGGCCCAGCCAATCGCTCGACGCGACGTCGTCATCGTCGAGTAGAGCTAGGAGTGGAGCGCTCGCCTCTCGAACAGCGCAATTGGTGGCTACTCCGATGCCGCGCTTTCTCGACGCGTCGACAACTCGCACATCAAGTACCGAAGACCAGTGTTGCGCGATGGCGACCGAATCGTCGGTCGAGCCGTTGTCAGCAAGGATTACTTCAAAGGAGCCGTCGTAATCCTGGTGCGCGAGCGCACTGAGTTGTTGACCTAAGTGGTGCCCGGTATTCAAAACCGGAATTATGACGCTGACGAGATCGGGCCTTGTGCGTCGGAGAGATCGACTAGGGGGCAGTGGTTCCATAAATGATCGGATCATGTGTTCTGGACACTCTCAACGGCCGGCGCGCCGCACGATCAGCGCGAGGCCGCCGACGGCTACGAGCGGCAGCGCCACCACCGCAGCAACGCGCTCGTGGTGCAGTGCGTACGCGCCGCCCACGATCACGCCCGCTAGCAGTAGCACCTCGGGGTTGTCGTCGACGGCCAGCGACCACACGAACCTCCCCGCAGCCACGATCCCCCGGCGGATCGCGGCCGTCACCAACATGGGCCGAGGTGGGAAGCCCACGACTTCAGTCGTGAGAGGTAGAGCCCAGCTCGGGGCGAAGCCCCGAGACTGTCGCACCCCGGCGCGATCATCTGACCGTGGGCTACCGCTCCTCGAACAAGACGCTCTACTCGGCCAAGTACCACCTCATCTGGTGCCCCAAGTACCGCCGCCGTGTTCTGACCGGCCGGGTGGAGACCCGGCTGAAGCAGATCATCGCCCAGGTGGTCGACGAGGCGGGCGGCCAGGTGATCGAGCTCGAGGTGGTGCCCGACCACGTGCACCTGTTCGTCGAGCTCCCTGCGACACTGGCGTTGTCGAGGCTCCTCCAAAGCCTCGAGGGCCGCTCGTCGAGGGTCTTGCGACCCGAGTTGCCGGCCCTTCGCCGAGCCCGTGCGGTGTGGTCGGCTTCGTGGTTGTTCTCCAGCGTGGGAGGCGCTCCGCTCGAAGTGGCGCGGGCGGCGTAGATGGCTGTTGCAGAGGTTCGCTACCGCTACCGACTCCGGACCACCGCCGAGCAGCGGCGGCTGCTGCAGGGAGTCTTCGATGCCTGCCGGGCAGTGTGGAACCAGGCCCTCGGCCGTTGGTCGGACCTGTGGTGCCACGAGGGCGACAGTCTCTACTACCGCGACGCCGACTTGGAGCTGACCGACTGGCGGGGCCGCTTCGAGTGGCTGGCCGCCCAGCCTTCTGTGCCCCAACAGCAGATGCTGCGCGACCTGTACCGTTCGATCTCGGCGTTCTTCGACAAGTCCAACCCGGCAGGCCGTCCGCGTTTCAAGTCTCGCAAGGCCGGCCATGCGACTGCGCGCTGGACTCGCAACGGGTTCAAGGTGTCGGGCACCGGCATGGGTCTCGGCGACGACCGGCTGGCTGTGGCTGTAGCCGGGGGACGCCTCGCGTTGCGAGTTGTGTGGTCGAGGCCGTTGCCGAGCCGGCCCACCTCGGTGACCGTTTTCTGCGACCGGGCCGGGAGGTGGTGGGCCAGCTTCGTGTGCCGCATCGAGGTGCCCGACGCCCCGGTGGCACCGACCGGACGGACGACCGGTATCGACGTCGGTCTGGCCACCTTCGCCACCACCGAAGACCCGAACAGCGACGTCGCCAACCCACGGTTCGCCAAGGCCGCCGCGAAGGCCCTGGCCCGCTCGCAGCGCCACATGGCCCGCAAGAAGTTGGGCTCCAAAGGGCGAGGGAAGGCCCGGCGGCGCAAGGCCGAGCTCGAGAACCGCACAGCGAACCAGCGCGCCGACTTCCAGCACAAGGCCGCCCGCAACCTGGTCTGCGCCTACGACCGCATCGGGGTAGAGAAGCTCCAGGTGAAGAACATGTCCCGGCGCGCCAAGGGCAGGTCGAAGGCAGCCCTGAACCGCTCGATAGCCGATGCCGGTTGGGGCCAGTTTGGCCGCACTCTGTCCTGGCAGGCGGCCAAGGCCGGCAAGACCGTGGTAGCCCTCGATGCGAGAGACACCACGCAGCGATGTAGCACTTGCGGGGCGAAAGCCAAGCCCCGCATCGAGTTGTCGGACCGGGTGTTCTCCTGTCGATGTTGCGGCCTCGTCCTCGGACGCGACCGCAACGCGGCACGGAATCTGAACCCGGACCGCCACGGGGTGTCGGCGGGCGGGGCTGGAACCGCCGGCACAGCAGTCCCGGTGGGCGACGACGGCAGTAAGACCAAGGTGCCTGCGGGTGCTGAGGCAGCCTGAGCCCCAGAATCCCACGACTTTGGTGGTGGGAGCAGTCAATCCGGTACCTCCTCGGTGAGCACGTTGCGCGAGCCCTGCGCTGCCCCTTCCGATGGCGGCCCGGCAGCACCCCCCGTCTCGCCCTCGAGTCCTCTTTTGGCGTCGATC
>DATKIB010000168.1:0-27496 GCA_035509915.1 Acidimicrobiales bacterium
GCGACCAAAGCCGCGCCCAGCGCTGCTGCCGCGGTGGCAGCCGAACCCGTGCCCGCTGACGACACTGACCAGCCCGTGGAGACAGCGCAGCCGGCCGACACAGCCCAGCCGGCGGAGACGGAGCAGCCCGGCGACATGGCGCAGCCCGCCGAAGCCTCGCAGCCGGCCCGTGCCGCGTCCGCAGCCGGCACTGCGTCCGAGCCCGCAACGGCAGAGGAGAGCTAGAGGACCGTGGCCGACATCGCCGCCAAGGACGTCCAGACCCTGCGCCGGCAGACCGGCGCCGGAATGCTCGACAGCAAGCGCGCGCTGCAGGAGACCGGCGGTGACATGGAGGCCGCCAGGCAGTGGTTGCGTGAGAAGGGACTCGCCGGTGCCGCGAAGCTGGCCGGGCGCGAGGCAACCCAGGGAGCCGTCGCGCTGGCAGTCGCCGGCCGCAACGCTGCCATCGTGGAGCTTCGCTGCGAGACGGACTTCGTCGCCAAGGCGGACTCGTTCGTGTCGCTCACCGACGAGCTCGCCCAGCTGGTTGCCGCGAGGGGAGAAGACGCCACAGCCGAGAGGTCGGACGCGATCGACGACCTCAGGACGACCCTCAAGGAGAACATCTCGGTAGGGCAGGTGGTTCGGTTCGAGATGGGCGCAGACTCGAAGGTCGGGACCTATCTGCACGTCCAGTCCGGACGTGGCGTGAACGCGGTGCTCGTCGAGATGCAGGGCGGATCGGACGAGCTCGCCCATGACGTAGCGGTGCACATCGCCTTTGCCCGCCCCGTCTACTTACGTCGTGAGGACGTCCCTCCCGAGGAGGTTCAATCCGAGAGGGCGACGCTCGAGAAGCTCTCGCGCAACGAGGGAAAGCCGGAGGCGGCGCTCGAGAAGATCGTCGACGGCCGGATGAACGGATGGTTCGCCGAGCGCGTTCTGCTCGAGCAGCGCTACGCCCGCGACGAGAAGCTGACCATTGCGCAACTGACCGCCGACGCCGAAGTGGTGCGCTTCGCCCAGGTCGTCGTCGGGGGCTGACCGGCGACCGGGGCTCGTGTGACAGCACAAGCCGATCGCACGCAGCGGCGTCATCGCGTCGTGCTGAAGATGTCCGGTGAGGCGCTCGCCTCCTCTGCTTCGGACGAGACCATCGACGCTCTGGTCGCCGAAAGGCTCGCGGGTGAGATCGCCGACGCCAGGGCCGAGCTCGATCTGGAGCTCGCGATCATGGTCGGTGGCGGCAATATCTGGAGGGGCACCACCGGAGCGGGCAAGGGTATCGACCGCACCACGTCGGACACGATGGGGATGCTCGCGACGGTGATCAATTCCCTCGCTCTCCAGGACGCCATCGAGCGACTGGGCCAACCCACGCGGGTGCTCTCGGCGGTCCAGATGGCGGAGGTCGCCGAGCCCTACATCCGCCGCCGGGCCATCCGCCACCTGGAGAAGGGAAGGGTGGTCATCTTCGCCGCGGGCATGGGAAACCCGTACTTCACCACCGACACCTCCGCCGCGCTGCGGGCCGCAGAGATCGAGGCGCAGATGCTGCTCAAGGGCACCCACTCCGGCGTGGACGGGGTCTACGACGCCGACCCCAAGCTCTACCCGACCGCCAAGCGCTTCGACGAGCTCTCCTTCATGGACGTGGTCAACCAGGACCTGAGGGTGATGGACCTCACTGCAGTCACGTTCTGCAAGGACAACCACCTGCCGGTGCTCGTGTTCGACCTGATGAGCCCTGGTAACCTTCGTCGTGCGCTCGCCGGCGAGGAGATCGGAACCCTGATCAGATGAGCGAGCACGAGGCGAGCGTAGAGATGGGCCTGCCAACCCGACCAGCGTCGCCGTCGAACAAGGTGCCAAGGTGAACGACGAACTGTCCCAGCTGGCGCTCGCCGAAGCCAGGGACCGGATGGAGAAGGCCGTCGCGCACACACGAGGGGACTTTGGTTCTGTTCGCACAGGACGCGCCACTGCGGCGCTGGTCGAGCACATGCTCGTCGACGTCTACGGGTCAGAGATGGAGCTCCGCCAGATCGCCGGACTGAGCGTTCCCGAAGCGCGTTTACTCGTGATCGCCCCCTACGACCGTTCGACGCTGGGCGCGATCGAGAAGGCCATCCAGGCCTCGGACCTCGGAATCACTCCTTCCAATGACGGTACGGTCGTCAGGCTCGCGTTCCCTCCTCTCACCGAGGAGCGCCGTAAGGAGCTCGTGAAGGTCGTCCGGCACAAGGCGGAGGAAGGGCGCGTGGCGGTCCGCAACCTCCGACGGTCCACGCGCCACGAGCTCGAGTCGCTCGAGCGAGAGGGAGAGCTCTCCTCGGACGAGCTAGAGCGCACCGAACGTGACCTCGAGAAGCTCACCCACGACACGGTGGCCGCCATCGACAAGCTCCTTGCCCACAAGGAGCAAGAGCTGTTGGAGGTTTGAGCCGCGGTGCCGGGAGGCGACATGGACGACCCTGACGACCTCGAATTCGAGTCCCAGTTCGACTTCGAGTCCGAGCTCGGTCTCGGCTCCGAGACCGAGGGCGCGCATCCGTCGGATTCCCCAACCGAGCGGGTGCGCATATACGGCGCGGAGGTCGCCGGGTCCCTTGCGGGGGGACAACGCGCCTCGGAGGCACCCGAGGACACCGAGGGTGGCGGAGCAGGGGGGTCGTACCAGGACACCACGGCTGGCGACCTCGGCTCGGGCGCGGCGAACGCCCTGGGGGGGCCTGCCCTTCATGGGGAGCGACAGGAGGTTCCGGCGTACTCGCCAGGGGAGCCGAGTGGGTCTGCGCCGCTGCCACAGCACTGGACCGACCCGCCCACCGGGCAGGTGCCGGCCATCGTGGCTCGGCCCGACGACGAGGGCTCCGATCCGTGGGCTTCGGCCGGACCCTCATGGCGCGAGCACGACCACGAGTGGGATGACGGAGGGTTCGACCCGGCGCTGCTCGGTGACTCCGACACGCGTATGGGCGCTCTCGAGGAGACCCCGGTCTCCGAGCGCCGTCCCTGGGAGTTCGGTGACCTCTCCTCCTCGGGCGAGCCGGAAGGGGACGAGCCGGATGCGGCTTCAGTCCCCGAGGGTCGCTCGTGGGAGAGGGTGCCCAGGTGGTCGGAGGTTCGAGGAGACGACGAATCCGGTAGCGCCGAGACGTGGTGGGACGAGGAGGAAGAATCCTCCGAGGGCTACTGGGCCGACGACGAAGAAGACGGGCTGTCCGCTTTTGGTGCAGGCACCCGCGCTGCGGAGCCTGTGACCACTCGAGTCTCCAATGTCCTCGCGGACGGCCCCTCGCAGCTGGGTGAGGATGTCGAAGACGGCACGCTCGTAGCCTCGATCAGCTCCTCGCCGCTCCGGGCCAGCACCTCGCGAGCCGCGGGCTCCCCGCGTCGGTCCCACAGGAGGCGCCCGCCCCGCCCAGAGGAGCCAACCGGAGGCGGCGCGGGGCGCAACGTCCCGGTCGCGATCTTCACTGGGGTGGGGTTCGCCCTGATAGCTGTCGCTTGTTTCGCACTGGGCTCGGTGGCCACGTTGGTCCTCTCGACGATCGTCGTGACGCTGGCCGCCGCGGAGAGCTACGCGGCTCTCAGGCGGGCAGGGCGCAAGCCTGCGACGCTGCTCGGCCTTGTAGCCACCGTGGGGGTCATGGTGAGCGCCTACGAGAAAGGCGTGTCGGCGATCCCCCTCGTCATGGTGCTGGTCGTCGTCACGTCCATGGTGTGGTACCTCGTCGGGGCAGAGAAGGGCTCGGCTGTCGAGGGGATCACCACCACCGTCCTGGCGTTCGTATGGGTGGGGCTCCTCGGTTCTTTCGCCGCCCTGATGCTCGCACCGAGCCAGTACCCGCACCGCCACGGAGTGGCCTTCGTGTTCGGCGCGATCGTGGCGACCGTCGCCGAGGACGTCGGCGCCCTCGCGTTCGGCGGATGGCTGGGCCGTCACCCGCTGGCTGCACGCGTGAGCCCCAGGAAGACGTGGGAAGGCTTCGTGGGAGGGGCCGTCCTCGCGATCGCAGCCTCCGCTGGCATCACCGGTCAGGTGCATCCGTGGACGCCCGGGAAGGCCATCGTCCTCGGGATCGTGGTCGCCGTGGTCGCGCCCCTCGGCGATCTGTGCGAGTCGCTCATCAAACGAGATCTCGGGCTGAAGGACATGGGTTCGCTGCTCCCCGGTCACGGGGGACTGCTCGACAGGGTGGACGGTTTGCTCTTCGTGCTCCCTGCGACCTACTACCTCGTGCGGGTGCTCCATCTCGGTTGAGCAGGTGGCAAGGCGCACATGAGCGGCTCTTCCCCGGGTGAACCAGCCCTAACCGCGCTCAGCTTGCTCGGGTCGACCGGCTCGATCGGCAGGCAGGCACTCGAGGTCGTGCGACAGGAGCCCGGTCGCTTCGAGGTGGTGGCGCTCGGGGCATCGAGCTCGGTCGCGCAGCTCGTGTCCCAAGCGCGTGAGTTCCGTCCACGGGCCGTGGCGGTCGCAGACGCTTCGGTCGCAGGCTCCCTGGCACGCGAGCTGCCGCCCGGCATCGAAGTGCTGTCCGGGGTAGAGGGCCTCCGACAGGCGGCCCAGCTGGGGGACGTGGTGCTGAACGCAGTCGTAGGGTTCGCCGGGCTGCCCGTCACGCTCGCCGCTCTGTGGGCCGGCAAGCGGCTGGCGCTCGCAAACAAAGAGTCCCTGATCGCCGGGGCGCCCGTCGTCCAGCGCGCCCGGCGCACACCGGGCGCGGAGATAGTGCCTGTCGACTCCGAGCACTGTGCCCTCCACCAGTGCCTGCGCTCCGCACTCGGTGGTGAGGAGGTCGCGCGGCTGCTGCTCACCGCCAGCGGGGGACCGTTCCGAGGACGCGCCAGGGCCGACCTCGCGGCGGTGACCGTGGACGAAGCCCTCGCCCATCCCACCTGGAAGATGGGCCCGAAGGTGACGGTCGACTCGTCGACTCTCATGAACAAGGGCCTCGAAGTGATCGAGGCGCACGAGCTGTTCGGGATCGCCTACGACAGGATCGAGGTGCTCATCCATCCCCAGTCGGTCGTGCATTCGATGGTGGAATTCGTCGACGGCGCGGTGATCGCCCAGCTGTCTGAGCCCGACATGCGCCTGCCCATCGGTTACGCGCTCGGCTTCCCTCGACGCCTGAGGAGGCCGTTCGGCGCGATCTCCTGGAGCGACAGCCTCCATCTCGACTTCGAGCTACCCGACCGCGAGGTCTTCCCCTGCCTGGGCCTGGCGGAGCAGGCGGGGCGCCACGGAGGGCTCGCTCCGGCCTGGCTGAACGCAGGCAACGAGGTCGCGGTCGCCGCCTTCCTGAGCGGGCGGATCCCATGGGGTGCGATCGACGGGGTGGTCGCAGACACTCTGGAGGCTTTTGACGGTGCGGGTGCGGACGACGCGGCCGACGTCGTGGAAGCCGACCGTCGCGCCCGCGAGCACGCAGGCAGGGCGGTGGCTCGCAGGGACGCGGCGTGAGCGACGAGGAGGCGACGCGTCCGGTGAAGGTCGAGCCGGACAGCGTCTCTGCGACGCAGGGCCTCTCGGACGCCCCGAGTGCTTCGGGGCGCCGTCGCGCCAAGATCCCTCCGCCCCCGCAGGGGGGCTCGCGCCAGGCACTCGCGCAATTGGCGCTAGTCCTGGCGGTAGTGGTCGTTGCTGCGATAGCGACGCACACCACCGACCTGCTCGTCGTGATCGCCGCCCTCGTGATCATGGTCATGCTCCACGAGCTCGGTCATTTCGCGACGGCGAAGTGGAGCCACATGAAGGTGACCGAGTACTTCTTCGGCTTCGGCCCCAGGCTCTGGTCGGTGCGCAAGGGCGAGACTGAGTACGGGATAAAGGCGATCCCCGCCGGCGGTTACGTGAAGATCCTCGGAATGAGCAATACCGAGGAGGTCGACCCCTGGGACGAGCCTCGGACCTACCGAGAGCAGCCATTCCACAATCGGTTGATCGTCGCGGTCGCCGGCTCGGCGATGCACGCGGTGATGGCGTTCTGTCTCATCTGGGGCTTGCTGGTGTTCGTCGGCACTCCGGCGACGAACGTCGTCTCCATCAGCGCCCTCTCTTCGCTCGCCCACGGTGTCGACCCGGCACGCTCGGCGGGGCTGAAGAAGGGCGATGTGGTCGAGCGGGTCGACGGCAAGAGGATCACCTCGCCGAACCAGCTCGTCGACCTCATATCGGCGAGCGCGGGCCGGCGCGTGACGATCGTGGTCGAGCGCGACGGGAAGCTGCTCACGCTGGTGGTCACTCCCGTTGCCACGGCCAGCTCGCAGGGGTCGTCCGCCGGCGCAGGCTCCCCGAGCTCCTCGCGCGCGGTGGGGCGCATCGGCGTGGAGATCGGCGGCGGGCCGGACCGTCGCTCGGGCCCATTGGTGGCGGTCGGCCGCTCCGTCGAGGACCTGGGGCGGACCATCACCTCTTCGGTCTCGGCACTTGGGCAGGTCTTCTCGCCACACGGGATCTCGAGCTACTTCCACGACCTGACGAGCTCGGCTGCGGCGGACAAGGCGGCCAAGAGCGGTCAACGGATCGAGTCGATATACGGAGCGGTGAGGACGGCCACGCAGGGCGCCCAGGCCGGAGTGGTGCAGCTGGTGGAGGTGCTGGTCGCCATCAACGTGTTCGTGGGGATGCTGAACCTCCTGCCGATGCTCCCACTCGACGGAGGTCACGTAGCGGTCGCGGTGTACGAACGGGTCCGCTCGAGGCGCGGTCGCCGTTACCACGCGGACGTCAACAAGCTGATGCCCGTGGCCTACGCATTCGTGCTCTTCCTCGGCTTCATCGTGGTCACATCGCTGTACCTCGACATCACCCACCCCGTGGCGAACCCGTTCCGGTGACCCGTTGGGGTGACCCGTGCAGTGAGGGGGAAAGTGCGAGGTCCGGCTTCCCCCCGGACCTCTTAGAGTAGGAACATGGCCCGTGCTGCTCCGGTGCTCGCCGAGCGCCGCCCGACTCGGCAGATCCGCGTCGGATCGGTCGCGGTCGGAGGGGGAGCTCCGGTCTCGGTCCAGTCGATGACCACCACCAAGACGGCGGACGTGTCCTCGACGCTCGCCCAGGTCTACGCGCTCGCAGCCGCGGGGGCCGACATCGTCCGCTGCACCTGCAACGAGCAGGCGGCGGCAGAGGGTCTGGCCCACATCGTGCCGCGCTCGCCGGTCCCGATCGTGGCCGACGTCCACTTCCACCACGAGATGGCGCTCGCGGCCCTCGAGGCGGGGGTGGCCGGGCTTCGCCTCAACCCGGGCAACCTGCGAAAGGAGGCCGAGATCAAGGAGGTGGCATCGGAGGCACGAGACCGCGCAGTGCCCATCCGCGTCGGGGTGAACGCCGGCTCGCTGCATCCCGATCTCTACAAGCGCTACGGCGGAGCTACGCCTGAGGCTCTCGTGGAGTCGGCGCGCATGGAGATCGGGTACTTCGCCGAAGTCGGGTTCGAGGACGTGAAGATCTCCGTGAAGGCGTCTTCGGTGCCGCTCATGATCGCTGCCTACCGCCTCGCTTCGGAGACCTTCGACCATCCACTCCACTTGGGCGTCACCGAAGCCGGGCCACCGCCCGCCGGGCTCATCAAGGGCACGGTGGGCATCGGGACCTTGCTGGCTGAGGGAATCGGGGACACCATCCGGTACTCTCTCACCGCCGACCCGGTGGAGGAGGCGAAGGCCGGCCGGCAGCTGCTCGAGTGCATGGGGCTTCGCGAGCGAAAGGGCCTCGACCTCATCGCATGCCCCAGCTGTGGCCGGGCCGAGATCGACGTGATCGGAGTGGCGCAGGCGGCGCAACGTGCTCTCGAGAACCGCGACCTGCCGATCCAGGTGGCGGTGATGGGTTGCGTCGTGAACGGGCCCGGAGAGGCGCGAGAGGCTGACCTCGGCATCGCCGCGGGGCGCCACCGCGGCCACCTCTTCATAAAGGGAAAGATCGTGCGGGTCGTGCCCGAAGACGAGATGGTGGAGGCGCTGGTATCCGAGGCCGAGAAGATCGTCGCCGAAGGGATAGACGCCCGCCTCGCCGCGGCGGACGCCGGGGCCGAGCAAGAGGCGGAGGCGGACCGCAGGGCGCTCGTCGAGGCGAAGGGCGAGGACGCCAACCAGAGCGCGGCGAAGGTGGACCTGATCCGCAGGACGGTCCACGACGCCCGGACCACCGGCGACGCAGACGCATAGGTCCAGGCCGCCGAGTCCGCTTCTCAGTATGCGCGGCCGACCACCGCCGCGACCGGGCTCCGCTCTTCGCTCTCCTCGGGCCCCTGGAGGCAACGCACCGATACCCCGGCCTCGTTGAGCCGAGCCTCGCCTCCACCGTCGATGGCTTGCGCCGGCAGGACGGCGAAACCCTCGCGTGCGGCCCTCTCCGCCTCCTCGGTGTCGCGGGCCTCGACGGTGTGCCGGTCGCGGAACTCGGTGGCATCCGCCAGCAGGGCGTCCTGGACCTCGTCGAGGCCTTCGCCGAGCAGGTCGCAAGCCTCGTCCAGGCGGACCTTCCTCTTGGTGCCCGTGTCGCGCCGCGAGAGCATGACCGTGCCTTCTTTGACCTCGCGCGGCCCTACCTCGACCCGAAGAGGCACACCCTTGAGCTCCCAGTCGACGACCCTGCGACCGAACGAGACCTCGGTCCTCGAGTCGAGCTCTACCCGGATGCCTTTCTCCCTCAGCTCCTCGACGATCCGGCGAGCGGCGTCGCCCGCCCCGTCCTCGTCTCGCACGAGCACCACGGCCACCTGCACCGGGGCGAGTCGCGGTGGCAGCCGGAGCCCGGAATCGTCTCCGTGGGCCATCACGAGCGCGCCCATGAGCCGTGTGCTCGTGCCCCATGAGGTCTGCCACACGTAACGGGACTCCCCGGAGCTGTCGAGGTACGTGATGTCGAAGACACGCGCGAAGTTCTCGCCCAGCTCGTGACTGGTGCCCATCTGGAGGGCCTTGCCGTCAAGCATCATCGCCTCGCAGGTCCAGGTCGTGGTTGCGCCGGGGAACCGTTCACGCTCCGTCTTGAAGCCGGTGAGCACCGGGATCGCCAGCACGTTCACCATGAAGTCCTCGTACACCTCGTGCAGCACCCGGAGGGCGAAACGGCGAGCATCCTGTTCGTCGGCGTGAGCCGTGTGTCCCTCCTGCCACAGGAACTCGGTCGTGCGGAGGAACAGCCGAGGGCGCAACTCCCAGCGCACGACGTTGCACCACTGGTTGATGAGAAGTGGGAGGTCACGATGGCTCTGGACCCACTTCGAGAAGAACGAGTTGATGATCGTCTCGCTCGTGGGTCGGACCACGACAGGCTCCTCGAGGCGCTTTCCTCCGCCGTGAGTGACCACGGCGAGCTCGGGGCTGAAGCCTTCGACGTGCTCGGCCTCGCGCTCGAGGAAGCTCTCGGGGATGAAGAGCGGGAAGTAGGCGTTGGAGACGCCCGCCGCCTTGATCCGGCGGTCGAGCTCCTGTTGCATCCGTTCCCAGATGGCGTAGCCGTAAGGCCTGATGACCATGGTCCCGCGCACTGGCCCGTTGTCGGCCAGCTCGGCCTTGGCCAGCACGTCCTGGTACCAGCGAGGGAAGTCGTCCGCCTGAGATGTGAGGACGCCAGTAGTGGCCATCAGGCCGACGATGGTAGGCGCCGCCGCCGGCCCTTCGCCGCAGGTCCACTGGTATGCTGGACGAGCCGTTCGAACCGGGTGGAGTGGTGCGACGAAGCGTGGGCGGGCGCCCACGCTTCTGTTTTGCACCGCAGCCCGGTGGGCGCGCGTTTTGGCAGGAACTTCGAGCGCGAGGAGGTGGGCTGGACGTGGACGACGCCCTCTTCGAGCTGCTCGCGCCCACCCTCGGGGCGCTCGGTACGGAGCTCGTCGACGTCGAAGTGCGCCACGGGCTCGTCCGCGTGTACGTGGATCGACCCGGCGGTGCCGACCTGGACTCGATCGCCGAGGCGACGCGCGCCGTGTCGTCCGTGCTGGACGAGCACGACCCGCAGCCCGGCGGCCGCTACACCCTCGAGGTCTCTTCCCCTGGCGTGGAGCGCCCGCTTCGCTCTGCGCGTCAGTTCGCCAGGGCTGTCGGGGAGACGGTCACCGTGCGGACCCTGAGCGGGGGCGAGGGCGAGCGGAGGCTCACCGGGAGGCTCGTCTCGGCCGACGAGGACGGCTTCGTCCTCGACGGCGAGGGGGCCTGCGCAGGCGGGCGCCGCCTCGCTTACGAGGACGTGGAGCGCGCCCGTACCGTCTTCGAGTGGCCGGCGGGGGCAGCGCGATGAGCCCGGCGTGCTCCGGCTCACGGATGGTGGAACCGTGAGCAAGACGAACTTCGAGTTCCTCGACGCGCTCGGCCAGATCGCCCGCGACAAGGGCATCTCGGTCGACACCCTGCTCGACGCGCTCGCCAACGCGCTCGTAGCTGCCTACAAGCGCCGGCCCGGAGCTGCCGAGGAGGCGGTCGTGACCATCGACCCCGAGTCGGGCGAGATCCGGGTCTACGGGCAGGAGCTGGACGAGGACGGCAACGTGGTGCGCGAGTGGGACGACACCCCCCACGACTTCGGCCGAATCGCCGCCCAGACCGCCAAGCAGGTCATCCTCCAGCGCATCAGGGAGGCAGAGCGCGACCTCAAGTACGAGGAGTACGCAGGCCGGGAGGGCGACATCGTCACCGGCATCGTGCAGCAGACCGACAACCGCTACACGCTCTTGGACCTCGGCAAGGTCGAGGCGCTGCTACCGCAGGCCGAGCAGGTGCCCTACGAGCGCTACGAGCACGGCTCGAGGCTCAAGGCCTACATCGTCGAGGTGCGCAAGACGACCAAGGGCCCACAGATCGTGGTCAGCCGGAGCCATCCCGGGCTGGTGAAGAGGCTCTTCGAGCTCGAGGTCCCAGAGATCTCCTCCGGCGTGGTGGAGATCCGCGCCGCCGCTCGCGAGCCGGGCCATCGCACGAAGATCGCCGTCTGGTCGAACGACCCGAACGTGGACCCCGTGGGTGCCTGTGTCGGCGCACGCGGCTCGAGGGTGAGGATGGTCACCAACGAGCTCCGCGGCGAGAGGATCGACGTGGTGCCCTTCGCCGACGACCCCGTCGACTTCATCCAGGCGGCGTTGCAGCCGGCGCGCGTTCGCGAAGTGCGGCTGGACGAGGAGACCGGCACCGCCACGGTGGTGGTGAGCGACTATCAGCTCTCTCTGGCGATCGGCAAGGAGGGCCAGAACGCCCGTCTGGCGGCTCGCCTGACCGGCTGGCGCGTCGACATAAAGAGCGAGACGCAGCTCATCGAGGAAGAGGCCGCCTACGCCGAGCAGTGGGCCGAGGGGGAGTGGGTCGAGAACGAAGCCGGTGAGATGGTTTGGCAGCCGGCCGAAGGCGGAGAGGCGGTGTCTGCGTCCGAGTGGTCGCGAGTCGCCTCCGGGACGAGCGCGCCACCAGAGAAGCCCGAGGACCCAGAGAAGCCTGAGGACGCAGATAAGCCCAAGGACGAGGTGGACGAGTCCCCCGAGGTGCAGCCAGAGGGCTCGGCCACCGAAGCGGGCTCTGCGTAGCCGGCTGCCCAGCATCTCCACGCCTGACCCATCGCGGTCGTCCGGCGCGAAGGCGCCTCGTTGGGGTCCAGGCGCCGTGTGCGAGGATGGTACGCCAGGCGACCAGCAGGTCCCTGGCCCGGAAAACGAAGAAGGATCGTAACAGCCGTTGCCCAAGAAGATCCGCGTCTACGAGTTGGCACGCGAGCTCGGCATGTCCAACAAGGAGGCGCTCGACCTTGCTCTGGCGCTCGGAATAGGCGTCAAGAGCCACTCGTCCTCGATCGAGGACGCCCAAGCCGACCGCGTCCGGCGCAAGGCCGACAGCGAGGGCCTACGCCGAGCGCCGCTCCCCGAGGAGCCGGCCACCGAGCCGGCCCCCCCGAGGGCCGAGCCCCGGGCGGCGGCTGCCGGGGACAGGGCGGCCGCCACGCACGAGGCCGAGCTTGCGGCGCCCGCGGCGGCCCGCGAGAGCGGGGCCCCGGTTCGCGCCGGGAGGTCGGGGCTGGTCACTAGCAGGCCTGCGAGCGAGACGGGCACGGTCCCTGCCGCGCCTGCGGCTCCTCGAGCGCCGACGAGACAGGTCCCCCCAACGCCTCCTTCTCCGTCCGTCCCGACGCGCCCTGGCGCAGCGAGCCCACCCTCGCGTCCTGCGTCGCCCGCCCCTGCCGCCGCCGCGCCCGGCCCGATCGCCCCGGCAGCGCGCGTACCAGAGACGCCCGTCGCCCCTCCGCACCAGGCAGGGCGTCAGGGCCCTGCTCCGACCCGTCCTCCCACTGAGCCCCCCGAACAGACCACGAGGCCTCCGGCCGGCACGACCGGACGCCCGATCCCGCCTCCCCCAACTCCTCCGCGCTCTGCCTCCGGACGCCCGATCCCGCCTCCCCCTGGTCGTCGTGCGGCCCCGGGCGCTCGCCCCCCCGGGGCCGGCACAGGCGCGGGGAGGCCCTCTCCCGGTGGGCGCCCGGCAGGCGGGCGGCCTGTGCGCGGGGGCCCCGGCGGTGGCGGAGGTTTCGGGGGTCGCGGACCGGGGGGCCCGGGTGCCGGCGGGTTCGGCGGCCGACCGGGCGCGCCCGGGGCTCCTCCGGGGTTCCGCGGTGGCCCAGGAGGACGGGGACGACCGCCTCTTCGCAGGCCGAGACGACGCCGTCGCAACCTCGAGGAGCTCGAGCCCACCCAGCTCACCACCTACACGCCGTCCAACGCCCCGGTGCCGGACACCGAGGTGATCGTGGAGCGAGGCCTCACCCCCCGTGAGCTGGGACCCAAGCTCAACCGGTCGGCGGGCGACGTCATCCGATTCCTGTTCCTTCAGGGCGAGGTCGTGACCGCCACCCAGTCGCTGACCGACGACATGGTGGAGCTGTTCGCCGCCGAGCTCGGCGCGCAGGTCAGGCTCGTCGATCCCGGCGAGGAGCAGGAGGCAGAGCTCCAGGCCAAGTACTTCGAGGACGAGGACGAGGAGGTCGGCGACGACCTGCGGCCGAGGCCGCCGATCGTGACCGTTATGGGCCACGTCGACCACGGCAAGACCCTGCTGCTCGACCGCATCCGCTCGACCAACGTGGTGGCGGGGGAGGCCGGTGGGATCACCCAGCACATCGGCGCCTACCAGGTCGAGGCGGCTGGCCACCTCATCACGTTCATCGACACGCCGGGACACGAGGCCTTCACGGCGATGCGAGCGCGCGGGGCGCAGGTCACCGACATCGTCGTGCTGGTGGTGGCGGCCGACGACGGGGTGATGCCACAGACGGTCGAGGCGATCGACCACGCCCGTGCAGCAGACGTGCCGATCGTCGTGGCGGTCAACAAGATCGACCGCCCGGACGCCGACGTCAACCGGGTGCTCCAGCAGCTCTCCGAGCGAGGGCTCGTACCCGAGTCTTGGGGCGGCGACACGATCGTCTGCGAGGTCTCGGCGCTGGAGAACGTCGGCATCGACGAGCTGCTCGAACAGATCGTCTTGGTGGCCGAGCTCGAGGAGCTGCGGGCGAGCCCCGAGGGACGTGCACGCGGCGCCGTGCTGGAGGCGAACCTCGAGGCGGGCCGGGGCCCGGTCGCCACGGTCGTCGTGATGAGTGGCACCTTGCGCGTGTCGGACGGTGTGGTGGCGGGGGCGGCCTGGGGGAAGGTGAAGGCGCTCGTCGACGACACGGGGGAGCAGGTCAAGGAGGCCCCGCCCTCCACACCGGTGCAGGTGCTCGGCTTCTCGGAGCCCCCCTCGGCCGGAGACGAGTTCAGGGTCACCTCGGACCAGACGACCGCGCGCACCATAGGAGAGGCGCGCGAGCGCCGGTTCCGGGTCGCCGGCCATGCCCCCTCGCCCACCGCCCCCGGGGCGAAGCTCGAGGACCTGTTCGAGCAGATACAGCGGGGCGAGACGGCCACCTTGAACCTGATCCTGAAGGCCGACGTGCAGGGGACCCTCGAGGCGATCAGCGACAGTCTGCGCAAGCTCGAGCGTCCTGAGGTCAAGCTCAGCTTCGTCCACAGGGGGGTGGGAGGGATCACCGAGAACGACGTTCAGCTCGCTGGGGCTTCGAACGCGAGCATCATCGGTTTCGACGTGCGGCCCGATCGTCGCGCCCGCGAGCTCGCAGAGGAGCGTGACGTCGAGATCCGCACCTACGAGATCATCTACAAGCTGCTCGAGGACATCGAGGCGGCCATGGTCGGGATGCTCGCCCCCGAGGTCACTGAGGTGGTGACCGGCGAGGCCGAGGTGCGCGCTGTGTTCAGGGTGCCGCGCGTCGGCGCCATCGCCGGTTGTTATGTGCGTGACGGGGTGATCACCCGCGGGTCGAAGGTGCGCTTCCTGCGCGACGGGGTGGTGATCTGGAAAGGCTCGATCAACTCTCTGCGCCGCTTCAAGGACGACGCACGGGAGGTCCAGAGCGGTTTCGAGTGCGGGATCGGTCTGTCGGACTTCCAGGACCTGAAGGAAGGCGACATCATCGAGACCTACGAAGAGCGCGAGGTGCCCCGCACCTGAGACGCCGGCAAGACCACTGGGCGCGCACCGCCTACCCGCGCGTCGCGCGGGTCAACGAGGTGCTCCGTGAGGTCGTAGCGGAGGCCTTGGAGAGGCTGGCCGACACCGAGGACCGCCTGCGTCTCGTCACGGTGACAGGGGTGCAGACCACCGCCGACCTGAGCCGTGCGAAGGTGTACATGAGCTCTCTCGACTCCGACGCTGCCGAGGCGCTCGAGGAGCTGCGCGGCGAGTTGCAGCGCGCGATCGGCACCCAGGTCCGCATGAAGAGGACCCCACTCCTCGAGTTCGCAGCCGATCCGGCCGTGGCCCACGGGATGCGTGTCGAGGAGATCCTGCACAGGGTGCGCAGTCGCGGACCAGGCGAGACGGGACCGGGCAGCGAGGGACTCCCGGACGCCTCGCAGACGGACACGCCGGGTGCCTGAGCGCCCGGGCCGGGGCCCGGGCGAGTTGATCGGCCTGCTCGTGGTCGACAAGGAGCCGGGCTGGACCTCGCACGACGTCGTGGCCAAGTGCCGGGGGCTGCTCGGAGAGAGGCGCATGGGGCACGCGGGAACCCTGGACCCCGACGCCACCGGGGTGCTGCTCGTCGGGGTGGGACGCTTCACGAGGATGCTCCGGTATCTGGGCGATGCGCCCAAGTCGTACGAGGCCGAGGTGGTGCTGGGAACCTCTACATCGACCCTCGACGCCTCCGGAGAGGTGACGGGCACGTGGGACATGTCGGGGGTCTCGCTGACGCAGGTGCGCGAGGCCGCGGCGTCGCTCACCGGAGAGATCCTCCAGGTGCCGCCGATGGTGTCGGCGTTGAAGGTCGGAGGCCGGCGCCTCCACGAGCTCGCACGCGCAGGGATAGAGGTGGAGCGTCGCGCGCGCAAGGTGACGATCGAGCGTTTGGACATCGAGCAAACCGGCACGCCCGGGGTCTACGAGATGCGCGTCGACTGCTCCACGGGCACCTATGTGCGGTCACTGGCCGCGGACCTCGGGACGGCGCTCGGCGGTGGCGCCCACCTGAGGAACCTCCGGCGCACGCGCGTGGGCTCCTTCGGGCTGGCCGAGGCCCAGGTCGTCGGCTCGACGGGACTTGACCAACTGCTCGTGCCAGCGCAAGCCCTGCGCGACCTGGCTCAGGTGGAGCTGGACGATGAAATGTCGCGTCTCGTGCTCAACGGGCTGCCGCTCGACAAGGTCGCGGTTGGAGCGGTAGGCGTCGGGCCCTGGGCGCTGCTCGACTCGAGCGGGCGGCTCCTGGCCGTGTACGAGCGCACCGGCACGGATCGAATCGTCGCCGGTTGCGTGCTCGGCGCGCGCGATCACTAGCCGCGAGATGGTGTCGGGCGGTCCTCGGTCCTTGCCCAACTAACCTCAGCCTGATGGAGGTCGTGCTCGGCCCTGAGAACTGCGTACCTCCCGTCAATGGCTCGGCGGTGACCATCGGGGCGTACGACGGTGTGCACCTGGGGCACCGTCACCTACTCGAGGAGCTCCGCCGTTCGGCCGGCGTGAGAGGGCTCGAGACCGTGGTAGTCACGTTCGACCGCCACCCCGCCACCGTGGTGCGACCGGAGTCCGCCCCGTCCGTTCTCACCGACCTCGACCAGAAGCTCGAGCTCCTCGCCTCGACCGGAGTCGACAAGACCGTCGTGGTCACCTTCGACGAGGCTCGAGCCGACGAGACTGCCGAGGATTTCGTGACGGAGGTACTGGTCGGGGCGCTCGGCGCCCGGCTGGTCGTGGTGGGTCGGGACTTCCACTTCGGACACGGGCGCAAGGGCAACGTGGCCCTGCTCGAGGAGATGGGCGCACGCCACGGTTTCCAGGTGGTGGGCCTCGCGCTCGAGTCGGACCTTCAAGGGGAGGCGGTCTCCTCCACGAGGATCCGCCGGGCGCTCGAAGAAGGGGACGTGCGAAGCGCGGCAGGCCTTCTCGGGCGGCACCACCAGGTACGCGGGATCGTCGTCCACGGAGCGGGGCGCGGGGGGTCCCAGCTCGGCTTTCCCACCGCCAACGTGGATGTGCCCGACGAGGTAGCCCTTCCCGCCGTCGGCATATACGCCTGCTGGTACCAAGGCGCCGACGGCGAGCCCCGCCGGGCGGCCGTGTCGGTCGGGTACCGCCCGACCTTCCTCCCCGAGGGCGCAGAGCCACCGTCCACGTGCGTGGTAGAGGCGTTCCTCTTGGACTTCGACGGGGACCTCTACGGCGAGCCCGCCCGGGTGTCGTTCGTGGAGCGGCTTCGTCCCGAGCGTCGCTTCGACAGCGAGGGTGACCTGGTCGAGGCCATGACCGACGACGTCGCACGCACCCGCAACGTCCTGGCCGCGCCTCTCCCGGGCTCGGCGCCCAGGTAGCGTCCCTGATAGAGTGGCCTGCGAGCCGGGAGCCGTCCCGGTGGATCCGGACGGAGCGCGCTGAGCCCGAGGGGGTCCGAGCGTTCCCGGGCACAGCCCGTCACCACTGAGGTCGTCCGTCCCAGACATGCCAGACAAGCCCGCGACCATTGCCGAGTACCGCCTACACGACTCCGACACCGGGTCGTCCGAAGTGCAGATCGCGCTCCTCACCGAGCGGATCTCGCACCTGACCGAGCACCTCAAGGCTCATAAGGGCGACCATCACACGCGTCGAGGGCTCATGAGGCTCATCGGCCGGCGGCGCAGGCTCCTCGACTACGTCAGGGACAACGACGTCGAGCGGTACCGGTCCATCATCGGCAGGCTCGGCATCCGCCGGTAGGCGGGTACCCCGCCCGCTCGCGCGGCCGGGGCCAGCTCGGGCGCGACACACAAAGGGCCGGAAGACCGGAAGAGACGGAAGAGAAGGTCTCCCGAGCCCCGAGGGTCCACCCCGGGACAATTGAACTGGGCACCTGGCGAGAAGTCAGCTGCCAGTTGCCGATCACCTCGACCGGCCGAGCCCGAGACGGCGACGGACCGTGCGGCGCCCGCCGGCCGGGAGGTGACCGACCACTGGGAACTGGCCTGGCCGGGTGCCCGCTCGGAGAGCGAGGAGAGCCAGATGGCCGAAGCCACAGAAGTATCGGGCGCGATCAGTGGGACTGACCGTGCCCTGAGTTTCTCTACCGGCAAGTTCGCCGGCCAGGCGGACGGTGCGGTGGTGGGCCGAATAGGCGACACGATGATCCTGGTCACCGCCACCGCTTCGCGAGGTGTGCGCGAGGGGGCCGACTTCTTCCCGCTCACCGTCGACATCGAGGAGAGGATGTACGCAGCGGGCAAGATCCCGGGCTCCTTCTTCCGGCGCGAGGGCAGGGCCACCGACCAGGCGATCCTCACCGACCGCCTGATAGACCGGCCACTGCGCCCTTCGTTCCCCGAAGGGTTCCGCAACGAGCTGCACATCGTCGGCACCGTGCTCGGGGCCGACCTCGTCAACCCGCACGACGTGCTCGCCATCAACAGCGCATCTGCGGCGCTCATGGTGTCGGGCATCCCCTTCGACGGGCCCATAGGAGCGGTCCGGGTGGCCTGGTCGACCGAGGGCACATGGATTCCCCACGCCACGTACCAGGAGGGCGACGGCTCGTGCTTCGAGCTGGTCGTCGCGGGGCGTGCGCTCTCCGAGGAACCTGGTGCCGAGATCGCGATCATGATGGTGGAGGCGGGGGGCACGGCGGACTCGTGGAAGTTCTACGAGGCGGGCGCTCCCCGGGTGACCGAGGAGGTCCTGGCCGAGGGCCTCGAGGCCTCGAAGACCTGGATACGCGAGTCCATCGAGCTCCAACGCGAGCTCGTGGCCCGGGTGGGGAAGAAGCCCACGATCCCCTACGAGCTGTACTCGGACTACGCGGACGACGTCTACGCGAGGGTCGAAGCAGTCGGGGCGGACGCCCTTGCAAAGGCCAACACCATCACCCAGAAGGCCGAGCGCAACGCTGCGGTGGACGAAGCCACCGAGTCGGTCCTGGCGCAGCTCGCCGGGGAATTTCCAGAGCGCGACAAAGAGATCAAGGCAGCCGTCCGCTCTCTCACCAAGAAGCAGGTCCGCAAGCGGATCATGGAAGAGGGTACGCGGATCGACGGTCGTGGCACGAGTGACATCCGGCCGCTGTCGGCGGAGGTGGGGATCATCCCGACCGCACACGGCTCCGGGCTCTTCGAGCGCGGAGAGACCCAGGTGCTCAACATCACAACGCTCGGCATGCCCCGCCTGCGCCAGACCCTCGACACCATCGGTGTGGACGAGTCCAAGCGATACATGCACCACTACAATTTCCCGCCGTTCTCGACGGGCGAGACCGGGTTCATGCGCGGGCCGAAGCGACGCGAAATCGGCCACGGGCTCCTCGCCGAGCGGGCGCTGCTGCCGGTGGTCCCGTCCGAGGAGGAGTTCCCCTACACCCTGCGACTCGTGTCCGAGGTGCTCTCTTCGAACGGATCGACCTCTATGGCGTCGGTGTGCGGCTCGACCCTGTCCCTAATGGACGCAGGCGTGCCCATCAAAGCTCCGGTGGCGGGCATTGCCATGGGCCTGGTGCACGAGGGGGGCACCTATGTCACCCTCACGGACATCTTGGGGGCCGAGGACGCCTTCGGCGACATGGACTTCAAGGTGGCAGGTACTTCGGACGCGGTGACGGCGCTCCAGCTCGACACCAAGATCGACGGATTGCCGGCTGACGTGCTCGCGCAGGCGCTTCGCCAAGCGCGCGACGCCCGCCTCGAGATCCTCGACGTGATGCTCCGAGCGATCGCGGAGCCGCGCGCCGAGGTATCGGAGAACGCGCCGAAGATAGTGTCGTTCGAGATCCCGATCGACCGGATCGGCGAGGTGATCGGGCCCAAGGGCAAGGTCATCAACGCGCTCCAGGCCGAGACCGGCACCGACATCGCGGTCGATGACAACGGCCTCTTCGGCACCGTCACCATCGGCGCCAAGGACGGTGGAGCGGTCGCAGAGGCGCGTCGCCGCATTGCGCTGATCATCGACCCGCCCGACGCCGAGGTCGGAGCCATTTATCCCGGGAAGGTCGTGAACATCACGAAGTTCGGGGCGTTCGTGAACATCCTTCCTGGCCGTGACGGCCTGCTCCACATCTCCAAGGTGGGAGGCGGCAAGCGGGTGGACCGCGTGGAAGACGTGCTCAGCCTCGGCCAGGAGATCGAGGTGCGTGTCGACGACATCGACCCGCAGGGAAAGGTCTCGCTCTCGCTCGCCGGGGACGCTGCGTCGTCGCCGGCTCATTCCGACACGGACGGAGCCGCAGCAACGCGGAGCGAGGGCTCCCCCAGGACCGAGCCGGTCGCGCGAGAGGGTGGCGGAGGGCCCCGGGTGGCGTCCTTCGAGGCGTCCTTCGAGGCCGAGCTGGCGGGGGAGCTCGGCGACCTCGGTCCCGGACCTGCGGCGGACCATTCCCGAGGGGCCGGCGCGGAACCACACCGCGATCGTGGGCAACGTCGCCGGCCACGGCGGCGGTGAGAGCTTTGCGACTCGGAGGCTCAGCGGCGGCGCGCCTGCTCTTGCTCTCGCGGTGATCGCAGTAGAGGAGCTCGCCTGTGGGGCTCGCCTGGTCACCGAGCGCATGGCGGACGCGCGCTCGGTGACAGTGGGGGTGTGGGTCGGAACCGGGTCGAGAGACGAGGACGCATCTCGAGCGGGCGCCTCTCACTTCATGGAGCACCTGCTCTTCAAGGGCACCCCGACATGGGGGGCCGCCGAGATCGCCGAGGCGGTCGACGAGGTGGGAGGCGACATGAACGCCTTCACCACCAAGGAGTACACGGCCTTCTACATCCGCATGCTCTCCGAGCACGTCGCTCTCGGTCTGGACGTGCTCGGTGCGATCATGACCGATCCGGCCTTTCGTCCACAGGACGTCTCGGCCGAGCGCCAGGTCATCTTGGACGAGATCCTGATGCACGCGGACGAAGCCTCGGACCTCGCCGCCGAACAGTGCACGGGGGCGATCTTCCCCGGGCATCCTCTCGGACGCGAGGTGCTCGGCACCGCGGCGAGCGTGGGAGCCCTCGACGTGCCCGAGATCAGGCGGTTCTTCGACACTCACTACCGCGCCCGCAATCTCGTCGTCGCCGCAGCCGGCGACGTTGACCACGAGGCGCTGGCTTCGGAGGTGGAGCGGCGCTTCTCCGGCCGGCCCGGAGGCGAGGCCCCGTCGCGCAAGGCTCCCGACTCCGCCCCGCAGGCGCTCGTGGTCACGCGGAGGCCCACCGAGCAGGTCCACATGGTGCTCGGCATGCGCGCCCCAGGACGCCACTCGTCGCAGCGCTGGGCCCTGGCGATGCTCAACCACGTGCTCGGTGGGGGGATGTCGAGCCGACTCTTCCAGGAGGTGCGCGAACGCCGTGGCCTGGCCTACTCGATCTGGTCCGAGCGGACGCACTACGAGGAGACCGGTTCGCTGACGGTCAGCGTCGGCACAGCCCCCTCCAACGCGCGCGAGGTCCTCGAGCTCGTGAACAGAGAGCTCGACCGCATGGCCGGCGACGGTGTCACCGAGCGCGAGCTGGCGGTAGCCAAGGGCCATCTGAGGGCTGAGACCTTGTTGTCCCTCGAGGACTCCGGTGCGCGGATGAGCCGGATCGGCTCGAGCCTTCTTCTGCACGGGCACGTGCTCGAGGTCGAAGAGCTTCTGGCCAAGATCGACGCGGTAACCGCAGAAGACGTAGCGGAACTGGCCGCCAAGCTGACAGACCAGCCCCGCACCCTGTCGGTGGTCGGTCCCTTCGTCGAAGCCGACTTTGCGAACGTCGGCTCGCCGGGCGCGTAGGGTCTCGAACGGTGGTTCGTGTCGGTGTGGTCGGGGCCGGCGGCAAGGTCGGACGCGAGGTCTGCCGAGCGGTCTCGAGCGATCCCGAGCTCGAGCTCGTCGCAGCCGTCGACCCGCGCCTCGCGGGTATCGACCTGCGTCAGGTGACCGGCTCGGACGGAGCAGGCCTGCAGGTAGGCAGTGGTGTGGAGGAGCTGGGCCGCGCAGAAGTAGAGGTGGCCGTGGACTTCACCGTGGCCGACGTGGCCCTGGAGACGATGCGCTGGTGCGCCGCAAACGCGGTCCACGCCGTCGTCGGCACCACCGGGATACCGAGGTCGTCCGTCGGCGAGCTCGAGTCCCTGTTCGAGCAGTCAAAGGCCAACTGCCTGATCGCCGCGAACTTCGCGATAGGTGCAGTGCTCATGATGAGGTTCGCCGAGATGGCGGCGCCGTTCATGGATGGGGCGGAGATCATCGAGCTCCACCACGACGGCAAGCTCGACGCCCCGTCGGGCACGGCGCTGATGAGCGCCGAGCGCCTCGAGTCCGCGAGGCGCCGAGCGGGATGCGGGCCGTGGGCGGCGGACCGCACGACCTCCCGGGTGCTCGACGGGACGCGCGGCGGTGAGGGGCCAGGCGGGGTGAGGATCCACTCCGTCCGCCTTCCCGGCCTCGTCGCCCACCAGGAGGTGATCCTCGGAACGGTCGGACAGAGCCTCACTCTGCGTCACGACGCCTACGACCGCACGTCGTTCATGCCGGGAGTGCTCCTGGCGGTGAAGGCGGTGGCGCGGCTGCCGGGTTTGACGATAGGGCTCGACCGGCTGCTCGGGTTCTGAGGGGACGCCGAGGTGGTGGACGACACCCCCCGCCAGCGGATCCTGGAGGCGACCTACGCCTGCGTGGCGCGCTGGGGGCTGTCGAAGACCACCGTCGAGGACGCTGCACGCGAGGCCGGGCTGAGCCGCGCCACGGTCTACCGGTACTTCCCGGGCGGGCGCGACGAGCTCGTAGACGCGGTGGTCGCCTGGCAGCACCTCGAGTTCTTCGTGCGCCTCTACCAGGAGGTGCATGGGGCCTCGTCGCTCGAAGAGGTGCTCGAGCGGGGCCTGCGCTTCGCCCGGCGCGCTGTGCTCGAGCACGAGGTGCTGCAGATGGTGCTGCGTACCGAGCCTGGTGTCCTGCTTCCGAAGCTCACGGTCGAGACCAACCGCACCGTCGGGCTCATAAGCGGCTTCCTGGTCCCGTACCTGAGGGACCACGAGCTCGCCCCGGAGCTGGACGTCGACGAGGCGGCCGACTTCTTGGCGCGCATGATCCTCTCTTACATCTCGTCCCCCGGGCACTGGGACCTGACCGACCCGGCTCAGGTCGCCGAGCTGGTGCGCAACGAGCTGCTCCCCGGCGTGGTGGGCGGGGATCGGGCAGATCGTTGACAATGAGACATATTCAGCAGTAATGTCTCACATTGGTGGCTGCAACACGGCTGGAGCTGGTGCACGGGGAGGCAGCCGGAGCGGTCGGCCCGGGTAGTAGGGGCGCCGTGGGGTCCGGTGCGCGAGGCGCGAGCGCCCCTTCGTCCACGCAGAGAGTGCGCATCGTCGACGGGGCGCTTCGGTGCATCGCCCGCGAGGGCGTCTCGAAGACCACGCTCGACGACGTCGCCCGCGAGGCCGGATGCAGCAGAGCCACCGTCTACCGGGTCTTCCCCGGGGGCAAGGACGCCGTGATGGGCGCGGTCGTCGACACAGAGGTGTCGCGCTTCTTCAGCGGCCTGGCCGTCGTCATGGGCGAGGCCTCTGAGATCGAGGACGTCCTCGTGGCGGGCATGAGCGAAGCGGCAACCCGCGTATCGCGCCACACGCCGCTCTCGTTCCTGCTCGATCGAGAGCCGGAGGTCGTCCTTCCGCATCTGGCGTTCGGCAATCTCGACACGTTGCTGGCGGTGTCCTCGGCGTTCATCGCGCCATTCCTCGGGCGGTGGCTCGACCACGACGAGTCGAGGCGCGTCGCCGAGTGGGCGACGCGCATAGTGCTCTCCTACCTGGCGTGCCCCGCAGAAGGCCTCGACCTCACCGATCCACGATGCGTGCGCCGGTTGGTCCGCACTTACGTACTGCCGGGAATCCGCGCCTATGTGACCGCCGAGGCCGAACGCGTCGGCCACCAATCGGCCGCCGAGCGATCGGTCGGCCACGTCCCAACCTCGAGCCCACAAATCACAGTCAAGGGGGAAGCGTCATGACAGACATCCACGAGGCACAGATGCGCGCCACCGAAGAGATCATCGGCCGCACCGAGGTCGACGACCTGGAAGCCATCATGTCGGTCGTAAACACGGACTGGGACTCCCAGGTGCACAGTGTCCACTCGAACTACGACACGGTGTTCACCTGGGACTACACGAAGGGGCTACGGCCGAAGCTCGACAAGCTCTACGAGAAGGCCAAGAAGGCTCAGTGGAACGCGCAGACGGACCTCCCGTGGGAGACCGACGTCGACCAGGAGAAGCTCGTGGTCGCCAACGCCGTGGCCAACGGCGGGTTCAACGAGGGGATCGACGTCGCCGGCACCTCGCTGGAACGCTGGGACGAGGCGGAATGGATCCGGTTCGGCGTAGAGAGCCAGAACTGGACCCTGTCCCAGTTCATGCACGGCGAGCAGGGCGCTCTCGTCTGCACGGCGAAGATCGTGGAGTCGGTCCCCTGGATGGACGCCAAGTACTACGCCTCCACCCAGGTCATGGACGAGGCTCGCCACGTCGAGGTATTCAACAAGTACCTGGACGAGAAGCTGTCCGGGCACTACCCAGTCAATGCGCACCTGAGAATGCTGCTCGACGACATCATCGCCGACAGCCGCTGGGACATGACGTATCTGGGCATGCAGATAATGGTCGAGGGGCTTGCGCTCGCAGCGTTCGGGTTCATGCACCAGATGACCACAGAGCCCCTCCTGAAGCAGATCCTGCGGTACGTGATGTCCGACGAGTCGCGTCACGTCGCCTTCGGAGTGCTGAGCTTGCAGGAGTACTACTCACAGCTCGACGCGTCGGAGCTACGCGAGCGTCAGGAGTTCGCGTTCGAAGCGGCGGTGAGGATGCGAGACCGCTTCTTGCAGCAAGAGGTCTGGGAGCGCATGGGTGTTAGCGGCAAGGAGGTCGCCCCTCTTCTCATGCAGGTGCCGGAGCGCAAGATGTTCCAGGTCATGCTCTTCTCCAAGATCGTGCCCAACTTGAAGAAGCTCGGGCTCCTCGACGCCGCCGACGGCTGGCTACGCGAGCGCTTCACGGAGCTCGGAGCGATCGCCTTCGAAGATTGGGTGGACACCGGTGAGGAGTACGAGGCCCTCCAGTCCACCCCTCAGTCGGACGCCGTCGCCTCCTGAGGGACGTTCTGCTCCTCCGCGTGTAGACGTCCTGTTCGCGCCCGGCGCGCGATCCAGGCGCCTTTGGCTGCGCCCGTCGGCTGTCGGGCTGCTCTAACCTGGCTGCGTGACCCCGGGCGACATTGGCCGCTTCGGCTCGGTGGTGACCGCAATGGTCACCCCTTTCGACGACGCCGGCGCGCTGGACCTCGACGCCGCGGCCCGGCTAGCGCGCTGGCTGTCGGAGCACGGCAGCGACGGCCTCGTGGTCAGCGGGACCACCGGCGAGGCCCCGGTGCTGTCGGACGACGAGATGCAGCAGCTCTGGCGGTCGGTACGCGAGGCCGTCACGATCCCTGTGCTGGCAGGCACCGGCACCAACGACACGCGTCACTCCGTCGAACTGACGATGGCGGCAGAGAAGGCCGGCGTGGACGGTGTGCTGGTCGTCACCCCCTACTACAGCAGGCCCTCGCAGCAGGGAATGGCTGCGCACTTCGAGGCGATCGCGCGGTCCACCTCGCTGCCCGTGCTCCTCTACGACATTCCGGTACGCGCCGGGCGTAGGATCGCGCTCGACACGATGCTCCACCTCGCGCGCGACGTGCAGAACATCGTCGGGGTAAAGGACGCCACCGGCGACGTCGCGTCCTCTGCGCGTCTGGCGATGCAGGCTCCGGCGGGGTTCGAGATCTACAGCGGCGACGATGCGCTGACCCTGGCCTTGCTGGCCGTCGGGGCGGTGGGTGTGGTGAGCGTCGCGTCCAACTGGGCTCCTGCGGAGATGAGCGACGTGATCTGCTCGTTCGCCAAGGGCGACTTGACGGCGGCGAGGAAGGCGAACGCGAGGTTGATGCAGTCCTACGAGTTCGAGTCCTCCGAGAGCTTCCCCAACCCTCTTCCGGCTAAAGCCGCGTGCAGGGCTCTCGGGCTTCGAGTCGGACAGTGCCGAATGCCGTTCGGCGAAGCTCCGCCGGAGCTCGACCAGAGGGCTGTCGAGGTGCTGAGGGGGCTCGGCCTGCCGGAAGGCAGCGCCCGCGAGCGAAGCGCCGGCGGAACGCTTGCCTGAGGCGGTTCGCATCAGCTTCCTGGGCGGGCTGGGCGAGATAGGCCGAAACTGCGCGTGCATCGAGCTCGGCGGGAGGTTGGTCGTCCTCGACTGTGGTGTGATGTTCCCCGACGCCGAGATGCCAGGGATCGACCTCGTGCTGCCGGACCTTTCGTACATCGCGAGCCGCGCAGCGGACGTCGAGGCGGTGGTGCTCACTCACGGCCACGAGGATCACACGGGCGGGCTCGCCTACCTGCTGCGCGACCTGTCGGTCCCCGTCTACGGCTCGGCTCTCACCTTGGGCCTGGCCCGGTCCCGGGTCGACGAGGCCGGACTCGCTGATCGGGCGACCTTCGTGGAGGTGAGTGACGGTGAGCGCAGGAGCATCGGGCCCTTCGAGGTCGAGTTCATCCCGGTCACGCACTCGGTACCGCACGGTTTCGCGACCGCCTTCCACACCCCGCAGGGGATCGTGGTGCATTCGGGCGACTTCAAGATCGACCTCAATCCGGTGGACGGCCGGCACACGGACCTGGCGAGGCTCGGGGCCCTCGCCGACGGCCCGGGCGTACGCCTCTTCATGTCCGACTCGACCAACGCCGAGGAACCGGGGTTCACCGCCTCGGAGAGCGCTGTGGGCGCAACGTTGCTCCGGCTCTTCGAGGCGTGGGCCGGTAGGCGCGTGGTGTTGGCCTGCTTTGCGAGCCACATCCATCGCATCCAGCAAGCCGTGGACGCTGCACGCGCGACCGACAGAAAGGTGGCGACCCTGGGCAGGTCGATGGACAAGAACGTGCAGCTGGCGCGCCGGCTGGGCCTGCTGGACGCCCCCGAGGACTGCTTCGTCGACGTGGAGCAGGTCGACGAACTGCCCCCGGGACGCGTCTGCGTGATCTCGACCGGTTCGCAGGGAGAGCCACTGTCGGCGCTGTCGCTGATGGCAGCCGGCGAGAGCAAGTGGTTGAAGTTGCGCACGGGGGACGTGGTCGTGATCAGCGCGCATCCGATCCCCGGCAACGAGTGGGCGGTAGGCCGTGTGATCGACGCGCTCTACCGCCGTGGGGCCGAGGTGGTCCACACAGGAGTGGAGCCGGTCCACTCCTCGGGGCATGCCAGGCAGGGCGAGCTGCAGACCATGCTCTCTGTGGTCAAACCCGAGTGGTTCGTGCCGGTCCACGGCGAGTACCGCCACATGGTCAACCACGCGCGCCTCGCACAGGGTATGGGCCTCGACGAGGCCAAGGTCGTCGTGTGCGAGGACGGGGACTCTCTCTTGCTCGAGGACTCGGGGATCAGCCGCACCGACCCTGTGCCGGCGGGTTTCGTCTACGTGGACGGGACGGTCGGCGACGTGAGCCGCGGGGTCCTGCGTGACCGGCGGGTGCTCGCAGAAGAGGGGGTGGTGGTGGTCGTGGCCACCGTCGACCTGCACGCGAGCGAGGTCGTGAGCGCGCCCGAGATCGTGACGCGGGGCTGGGTGCACGCGCCCGAGGCCGAGCAGCTGCTCGACGAGGCCAGCGACGTTGTGCGTGTCGCTCTGGAGAAGGCGCTGGCCGACGGAGCCGGGGACACCGACGCACTTCGCCGCCAGGCGCGAAAGGCGCTCGGAAAGTTCGTGGGGGAGCGGACCAGGCGCCGGCCGATGATCGTGCCCTTGGTCGTCACGGTCTGAACGGCTCACTCATCGAGCCGGCCTGTCCGGAGGACTCTTAGCCCCGGTCCTTCGTTGTCGATGAGACTGCTGTTAGCGTTGTGGCCATTGTGGTCACCACCAGGAGCCGTCGACCCCCCGCGCGCCGGCTGAGGGGCTCCCCGCCGCGCCGGTCCGGGCGCTCACGCAGGCGCGCGCCTGCCAA
>DATKIB010000169.1:0-21512 GCA_035509915.1 Acidimicrobiales bacterium
CAGCGCGCCAGATGTGCGCGCGCTGCCAGGGTCGGCTCGGGAACAGGTAGAGCGAGACCGAACAGGTACCGCTCCAGTGCCGCGTGCCCCATAACGAGCTTCCGCATCTCACGACAGTCCAGCCGGCTCACCGCGGTCGGCCATGCGTCGGAATGACCTATTTGTTGATAGAGCACGGCAAAGTTGTGGAGTTGGCGCAGGGCTATCGAGCCGGTCCTATGTGCCTTGTCGTTGAACTCGGAGTGGACCACCGCGTGCGCAAGTTGATCGGCGGCCTCCATCACGCGGTACGCCAGCCCGTCCACTTGTCGCCCTGAGGTTCGCCTGAGGATCACAGAGACCGGCAGCGCCCGCGCCGACGCACCGACACCGAGCGCTCGGTGCAAGTCGACCGGAGCCGCCAGTCCCGGTCGCGTCGCCGCACACGTGAACATGGCGGCCACGCCCGGGCTCGGTTGCACGCTGTAGCCAAGTTGGCGGAGCGCCACACACGCGCGGTCTATCTCACCATTCCTGACCAGCAGGTCGAGGTCGGCCATGACGCGGGCTGGGGCCGGGGTGCGTCCTTCGAGCAACCCGACGGCACCCTTGATCACCACCGGCTCGATCCCGAGGCGATTGAATGCGCCGATGCATTCACGCAACTGCGTCGACGCCCGTGAAGTGGCCACAACGTTGGCCGCGTATTCGGTCCGCAACCGTTCGGCGACGTCCTCCTCCAACCCACCCACACCGCGGACGGCTTCCCACAGCGCCGGCGTCAGGCGGTAGTTCTCGGCAGTCGCCGCCACCGCTGCCCAGTCGGCGGGCACCGGGGGCGGCTCGTCTCGCAGAGCAGCGGACAGACACCGGCACAGCGCGACAAGCGCGCTGACCCGGCCGAGCCCTGGCGGCGGCAACGGGAGAGGCGTCAGTGGTTGGTCGTTGGCCATGAGCTATATGACGCCGACCTCTTCGAGGGAATCGATGAACCGACGGGCAACGACCTCGGGGGCAAACAGACGCCGGAGGCCCTCCCCTGCCACAGCTGCAGCCTTGCGGGCGCCTCGTGGATCACGCCGCACGTGTCTGAGCGCCTCGACCGCGGCGTCCATGTCAGGGGCGGCCCACGTGACTCCGTCGAGACCTGGCGCTGCCATTGGATGGCTCGGCACGAGGTGGGCGACGTCGCGGTCGAGATAGGCGAGTGGCCCACCGTGCCCGGTCGTCACGACCGGAGTTCCAGTCGCTGCCGCGTCGAAAGACCCGAGGCACCAACCCTCGGCGTGTGGCAACGACAGCCAACAATCGCTTCGGCGGTGCAGCGCGACCAGTTCCGCACGCGATCGGTGCTCGCATACGAGTCGAACGCGTCCAGTCGGCGCGTTGCGGTGGAGGATGTGAGCCACCGACCACGATGTCTGGCTCCGACGGGCCTCGGGTCCCGGGGGTGTCGCGACGCCACGGTCCGCGAGCGCGTCGGTGCGAAGGACCAAGAGGGTGTCGTCCTCGGGCCCGAACGCCCGGGCGTAGGCTTCCACGGCCAACCACGGGGCTTTTCGTGAGGTCCACGTAGCGATGGAGTGAACGACAAAGGACTTCCCGGCATCGATCCCACGTGGACCCAGCCAGGTGTACGCGTCGGGGTCGGCCTCGTCGATGCTCGCAACGTGTGGCACGACGACTACCGGGACGTCGACACCGGCACGCCGGAAGGAGTCTGCGTTCCATGCCGTCGGCACGACGACCGCGTCACACGAGTTGAGGAGCGCACACCAGTGCGATTGCAACTCATCTGCCTCCCAGACGGTGTGGGCCACGAGGGGCACGCCTCTCGGGTGAATTCGCGCCATGTAGGGAAGAACCTCCGGGACCGAGTGCACTACTACCAGATCGGGTGAGCCGGGCGTGCTTCGCAGTGGCTCCAGGTCCGGCATTCGCGAGCGATACCCACTTGGAAGAAGGGGGGCGTCGGCCTTGAACTGGATCGGCAACCACTGGATCGAGACCCCCTCGCGGGTGAGGGCGTGCACCAGGCGGCGACCGGCCTCGCCGTAACCCGTGGGGAAGCCGTGGGACACGTAGCGAATCAGAAGACGCCGCACGGAAGGATCAGAACAACCCGTGGTCCGGCAGGAACGGGCGGGCCAAGTTGGCAAGGGGGGTGTCGCTCCTCCTTATGAGATCCTCGGTGACGTCTCCCGCCGAGAAGGCGAGGAAGTCGCGCCGGTTCTGGTCCCACCACAGGTGGGCCATCAGGTGCACCGACGAGGTGCCCTCGAGCGCGCCCGGCCGAAGCGGCTCTTCGAGCAGTGCCCGCAGCCCCGAAGCCGTGTGGTCGAACGGAGAAAATCTTGCCTGGGGCTCGACGCGTGCCCGGCCCGGACGCTCGCTCGCGAGTCGCGTCGCCAGCCGGCATGAGTGACCCGACCACGTGCCGTCCATCGCATCGAGGATCCGTCGTCGCCACTCGGCGACGAACCACGCCCCGGGCCGGCACATGATCAAGGCGTTGCTGAGCGACTCCTCGGCGACCGGCGAATCGGGGTACCTGACGGGTGCCTCCCGGCCTATGACCGCCTCGGCGTCCCAGAGATCGTCTGGAAAACGGCGGTGAAAGATCGTGTCGATGTCGGCGTACACGCCGCCGTCGCGCTCGAGCAGGTCGAGGCGGATCACGTCTGCGTGATGTGCATACGCATACGGGCGCAACTCCTCCGGCACCAATGGATCCACCTCCTCCACCGGGTCGATTCGCAGAAGCGTCACGAGGGGTCGGGCGAGATCCCAGTACAGTCCGTAGGGCAGGTGATGGACGTGGAGCCGGATCTCGTCGGGTTGCACGACTCGACGGCAGGACTCGATGGCGACGTAGTGGAGCAGATGGAACGGCTCGTCCTGGGACCGGAGACCGAAGAGAAAATGGACCACGCGGGGAATCAACGCCGGCCCGCGATCCTCGTGCTGTCGCCGACAACGCCGTCGGCGACGGGCAACGGTCTGGCTATGCGGGCGGAGTCGATGGTTGCTGCTGCCGGGCGCGCCCACGACGTCTGCTTGGTGGTCGTAGCGCTGTTGCGGACGGGGGCCGCCACACCCTCGGCGGTACCCGGCCTCGTCGCCGTGCACCACCTGGCCCCGACGAGGACCGACCCTCCGACGGCGATGGCCGACTGGCTGTCGGACCCTCGTTGGCGGGAGCGCCTGCCCGCACTGGTCCCGCTCCCCGACCCCTCGTCGTTCGCCTCGCCGGTCCACGCTGCCGAGGTTGCCGCGCTGCCCGGCGGCGTGCGGGTGCGCGCCGTCCTTGCTCTCCGCCTGTCGATGGCCCTTCTGGGCATGGCCGTGTCCGAGCAGTTGGGTGTGCCGCTGATCGTAGACGCCGACGACGACGACGTTGACCTGCTCCGGCGCCAGGGTCGCAAGGACGAGGCTGCAGCGTGGAGCCGGTTGGGCACACTGTGCCTGCGCTCAGCAGCCCTGGTCACCGTCGCCGGCGCTCCGGACGCCGTGGGAATTCGCCATCGTTATGGTCTATCCAATGAGGTAGAGGTCGAAGTCGTACCTAACTCCGTCGTCGTCCCGTCCCCATCCACGCTGGTGCCGCGACCGAACGACCGACGAATCCTCTTTCTAGGCAACCTGACCTACGAGCCGAACATCGAGGGGGCCGGCTGGCTCGTCGGCAACGTCCTGCAGCTCCTCGACGATCGCTGGTCGGTCGATCTGGTCGGATCGCCCGGACCCGCCATCGAGACCCTGGCCGGGCCAAGGGTCGCCGTGCGCGGCCACGTCCACGACGTGGCCGATGCCTACGCACGGGCCGACGTGGCGGTCGCCCCCCTGCTCAAGGGGTCCGGAACACGTATCAAGGTCATCGAGGCCATGGCCTACGGCCGGCCGGTCGTGGCGACGACCGCCGGCTGCGCGGGCATCGACGCGGTCCCCGGTACGCATCTCCTGGTCGCCGACCGGCCGGATGACTTCGCCCGACGCGTGTCCTCGCTCGAAGACCCGGCCCTCGCCGATCGCTTGGTGGCGTCCGCGGCGGAGTTGGTAGCGCGCTCCTATGACTCGACGACCGTCATCGAGTCCGCGAGTAGCCTTTTTCGGTCAGTGACCTCGGTGATCGGCACAGGAGAATCGGGGGACCCGGGGACGGAGAGGGGCCAGAGGCCGACATGAGCCAGCTGCAATCAGCAGGCCCGCGTGCCCGCGCGGATCTCGAGGTCAACGAGGTCCCCGATGGCCTGGTCATCTACGACGAAGCAAGGGACCAGGTCCACTACCTGAACCACACGGCCTCTCTCATCTTCTGTCTCTGCACGGGGGACAACGACGAGCCCACGATCGCCGAGCAGGTGGGCAAAGGCTTCGCTCTCGACCGGGTGCCGACGTCCGAGACGGCGCAGTGCCTGGCCGACCTTCGTCGGGAAGGGCTGCTCGACTGAAGGGCCCCTTCGAGCACCGGTTCCAGGTCCTTTGGCACGACGTGCATGTGAAGGTCGACGACCGTGCGGCTTTCGACGTCATCGGTTTGATGGCTCAACGCGCCAGCCACGAAATTGCTCCGCTCGCCGAGGTCCGAATCACCGTGCTCGGCTCGGCGCGCATCGGCTTCGACGTTTTCGATGGTGCAGATCACCTTGCAGCCGTCGGCACGCCGGAGGAGGCCCTCGACTGCGTGTTCGCGCGCGTCTACCGCCGGGCTGTGGAATTGGCGAGCCTCAAGGGATGGCTCCGCGTGCACGGAGCGGTGGCGGGTGCCGACGGTCACCGGGTAGCTGTGGTCGGACCGGCAGGTGCCGGCAAGACCACGCTTGCTGTGGGGCTTCTGTGCGAGGGCGCAGCCGTGGAAGTGGACGAGAGCTTCGTCATCCGCGACGGCGAGGTCATGGGTGTCGCGCGCCGACTTCACGCCCAACCGGGGACGTTCGAGCTCGTCACCTCGGCGTCGTGGGCGGCGGACGCGCCGGCGTTCGGCCGATCTCCCGTCCGGCTCGTCGACCCCACCGAGCACGGCTTCCCCTGGGCCCTTCCCCGTGCCCCCATCGAGCATGTCATGGTGCTGCGACGCACCGAGGGACCTTCGCGCATGGAGCCGGCACCGGCCGCCCTGGTCGTGCAAGAGGTGATCCGCCAGGCCTTTCCCGTCCTCGAGCCGAGACGCGTCGCCGTCCGTCAGGCCGCGAACCTGGCGAGCTCAGCGCACTGCCATTCGCTTCACGCTGGCCCCGACGGCCGGGCGCCGCGTCTCGTCATGGACCTTGTGGACGCGCGTCCTGTGTCATAGGCTGATAGTTCCGACAGCTGCACGGAGGGCTTCATGGAAGAGTTCGACCCTGCCGACGAGGTTGCCGAACACGTCGGCTTCGACCGACGCTCCTTCGTCAAGCGCGTCGCGCTGGGTGCGGCTTTCGCTGTGCCCGCAGTCACCTCCTTCTCGATGAGCGGGGTGAACTCGGCGTACGCCCAACCGACAGACGGCACCAACCTCACCAACTCAGGCAAGTAGCTGGTCGAGGGGTATTTGCCGAGAGCGGATCGCCCCCACGGACCTCTGTTCGGGGCGGCACTGATCGTCAAAGACGAAGAAGACGTCCTCGGTCGCTGTCTCGGCTCCATTCGGCCGGTGGTGGACGAGATCGTGGTCGTCGACACAGGGTCCACCGACGCTTCCATCTCGATCGCTGAGTCGTTCGGCGCCTGCGTGCTGCGCTGGGAGTGGGGGGGCGACTTCTCAGAAGCGCGAAATTGCGCCCTGGACAACCTGCAGAGTCAGTGGGTCCTTTACATCGACGCGGACGAGTATCTGGCCCCCGTGTCGAGAGCCGAGGTCGAGCGGTGGCTCACCGATCCCACACCCCACGTCGCCTACCGCCTCTGGCTGCGGTCACGGGTGGGGTACACCCCGTACCGCGAGCACCGAGTCTGGCGCAATCGCCCGGACATCCGCTTCTGGGGTGTGATCCACGAATCGCACTTGGCTGCGATCAATGCGGTCGCACGTGACGAGGGGCTGTTGATCGGGGACATCGAGCTGCTCCTCGAGCACGACGGTTACGAAGGCGACCAAGGCGCGAAGCACGATCGCAATCTCCCGCTCCTGCTCGCCCAGGTGGAGCTCGATCCCGAGCGCTCCTACCTGTGGGACCACATCGGGAGGATCCACTCCGCCCTTGGGCGCCCTTCCGAGGCCCGCTCTGCTTGGGAGCAGGGACGCCAGGTGATCCTGCGCCACGGCGACACGGCGCCGGCAGATGCTGCCATCTACATCGACCTCATCAACGCAAACGCGATCGAGGGCCGGCCCGACGCCGGGTTGGTCGAGGAGGCGGACACGCTGTTCCCCGACAACGTCGCGGTCCTGTGGTCAGGCGCTCTCGACGCCGAGGCTCGGTGCGCGTTCGATCAAGTGGTCGAGCGCCTCGATCGGCTGTCGGTCGTTGGCCGTGACACAGCTGCTAGGGACGGGCTAGGAGTCGACGAGCGAATCTTCGGTGAGTGGCTTTTCCACCTGAGAGGAGTGGCTCTGTACAAGCTCGGTGACAGAGTCGGCGCAGCCCGAGACTTCGCGGCCGCAGAAGCATGCGACCCGGCAAATGTCGAGTATCGGGTGAAGCGACAGCTCGCGTGGCCCAGGTCCGAGCACAGCGGGCACTGATCGAGCTCCAAGCGAACGCGGTTATTTGCCGAGCGCCGTGGCGAGGCTCGTACCGACCGTCGGGAAGATCAGGCGCGACAACGTCATCCCCCCGATCGACAAGGTGTCGAGGCCCGGAGGTGAGCCCTGCATGTCAGCTGGGCTACCGAGGATGTACAGCCGTATTCGGTGCCCGGCCGCGAAATGGTTCCCGATGGGGAGGACCTCGATGTGGTATTGGCGCATCGCGCCGGGGAAGGCAGGCGACTGCGAGCTGAACACGTTGTAGGGGTCGACGATGTCCCCGGCCGAGTCGACCAGCGACTTCGACAGATCGACCTGCGGGTACGAACTGCGCAGCCACCCGGTGGCGACGGGATACGCAGTGCCGTCGGGCCACACGTCTGCCACCACTGCGACGAGGTCCGTGAGCGGCGCGCTCGAGGAGGCGTACAGGTCGAGGCCCACGGGGCCAACGGCGTTGACGGCCTCCTTCAGTGGAGGGGTGGTGTAGGTGAGCGACGTCGCCCCCGACAGGTCCATGTTGGTGAGCGGGGGCATGACGGCGGAGGCCTGGTCGATCCCGTCGCCCGCCACCGCCGCTACGGAGTGCACGTCGGTCTCTGTGGCCTCGGAGGGGACGAACGGGTAGGACTGCAGAGCTCCAGCCTTCTCGGCAGAGAACGCGAGGGTGCCGTCGTTGATCGAGTCGACGGATCCACTCTTGGCGGGCGAGAGGTACAGGTCGGTCCAGCGCGTCTGGGGCAGAGGCCAGCCCGCCCCGGTCACCTCTGTGACCTTGTCGTCAAGGAACTGCTCCCTGCTCCCGTTCGAGAGGTCGGCCTGGACGACGGGCTGGTCCTGGACTCCGTTGTCGACGTAGCGCAAATAGTGGTCGAACCACTCGGTGTAATAGGGGAACGGGCCTGGGGTGCCGGCCGAGAACCCGTCGTGGGCACCCATCACGATCAGGTGGCTGCCGTCTGCCTTGGTGTCCAGAAACCCCCCGAACGCTCCGGCCTCCTCGACGTCGTAGAAGCCGTTGTCGGCGAGGACCGGGATGTGGTTCGGATCCCCCTTGAAGGTCCGGTCCTCCCAGAAGGAGTCCTCGGTCATGTTGGCCCCCACTTGGGCCGGCGCGAGTGCGAGCCCGCCGACCGAGCCCGGAGTGGTGGCGGGCTCGGTCTCGGTGCGCCCGAGGAGGTTCTCGATCCATGGCTCCAGGATCAGGCCCTCGACGGCCGAGCCGACGACCGGGCTCGGGATCCCGCCGATGTACAGAAGGTCCCGGTAGAGGTCCACGGTGCCGGACATGAGGGCGGCCGCCTTCACGCACGGAAGCGGGAGGTGCATCGCGTTGTAGACGACGATGGAGCTCGCCGAGAAGCCGTAGAGGCCGATGTCGCCGTCGCTCCAGGACTGTCTGCACGCCCAGCCGAGGAATTCAGAGAGGTCCTGCTGGTCACGACTGCCGGTCGAGTCCAGCGATCCGCCGCTCAGGCCCGTGCCCCGCCACTGCAGCTCGACGTAGTTGTATGCGTTGCCGGACCAGTCGAGGGTGCTCGCATCGGGGGCATAGGGGCTGTCCTCGACTATGAGGGGACGGCGCGCCAGGGACCCGAAGGAGCCGACCGAAGCGTGGAGGACCACGCCGTCGTCGGCAGTGAAGGAAAGGCTCTGGGTCACGAACGGCGGCGCGGCACTCGATGCCAGCGTGGGCTGAGGAGCCGCGACACTACAGAGCGCCGACGCCGTCCCGACCGCCGCCAGCAGGCCGCCCCCCAGCCGCCACCGCCTTCCGCTTCGACCTCGGCGCCTCTGTCCACGCCGTTCACGAACATGGCTGTCCGTGGACAACATGTATAAAAAACCGATCCGCCCCTGGCCCCTTGCGTTCCGGGACAAAGTGACCGCCAACCAGGGATCGAGGACACGCCCGCACCGGACGGCGGCCGCCGGCCCTCCAGCTGGAAGACGCCCGCATCCCCCAGCGGCAGGCACGGAGATGCTTCGCTTGTCCCGGTGCTGGACCCCGCTCCTCTCCCCCGCTCCACAAGCCTCGGGCGCCGCCTGGCGAGGATCCCGGCATTTGCCGCGCTGGTCCTGGGCAGCTCGGGGCTGCTCCTCCTCACGACGAGCCAGGTAGCCGGCGCCACCACCGAGACCTTCAGCAGCGCCCAGACCGGGACCTCGGGTGAGACCCAGGCCTTCTCGCAGTCCGCCGGCTGGCAGATGTCATGGAGCTACAACTGCGCCTCCTACGGCGGGAGCGGAAACTTCATCGTGACCGTCGACCAGCCGTCCGGTGACAACACCATCGACTTCGGCCCGAACGAGCTCGGCACGGGCGGGAGCGGCACCGACTACTACACCGACACCGGCACCTTCAGCCTGAGCGTCAACAGCGAGTGCGAATGGACCATCAACGTGTCGCCGAGCAACGTCGCGCCCGCTACGGGCACGGCCGACTACTCGAGTGCGCATACGGGAGACTCCGGCGACACCTCGCAGTTCACCGAGTCCGGCAGCTGGCAGATCGCGTGGAGCTACAACTGCGCGGGATTCACCGGTGGTGCGTTCGACGTTTTCATCGATCAGCCCCCCGGCGACACTGCGGTCGACACCGGTCCGAGCTCGTCAGGCGCGGGCGCGAGCGGCACCACTTACTACAGCGACACAGGCACCTTCAGCCTGAGCGTCGACAGCGACTGCGCGTGGACCATCACTGTGTCGCCGCAGACCAGTCCCGCCCCGAACCCGCCTCCCGCCACCTGCAACGCCAACGACCACATCGCGAGGTCCTCCGAGGCGAAGCGCGCGATCCCGACGTCTGGGCTCGGCTACACATCGCTTTCTGCACCCATCCGGATCGCAGACACTCGTAGCGGCGCCACCGATCCGGCTACGTACGCATCCGACACGCTGTGCCCGGGTGGGTCGCTGACGGTGGACATGCCCTCGGGGGTGGCCACCAACGCCGGCGCAGTCGTGGCGCAGCTCACCGCGGTGAGCCCGAGCCAGGGCGGTTACCTCGCTTGCTATCCCGCGGGCGGGTCGATCCCTGCCACTGCGAACGTCGTCTTCGCGGCCGGGCAGATCGTGGGGAACATCGTGACGGTCGGACTCGGGACCGACCCCTCCGACGGCGATCCGGCGATCTCCATCTACAACGGTCCTTCGGGCGACACCGACTTCACCTTGGATCTCTACGGCTACTACGCGCCGCAGAGCACTGCCTCCGGCGCTGCGTACGTGCCGGTGACCCCCACCCGCCTCGCCGACACCCGACCGGGCTCCGGCTACACCGGAGCCGGCCACACCCTCGACTCGCAGGCCGATACCCTCGATCTCGTCGTGGCAGGCGGGAGCACGGGGGTACCGGCGAGCGTGACTGCGGTAGTCGTGAACATCGCAGTGGTCGACGCCACCTCGCAGAGCTACCTCCAGAGCTATCCGACGGGCTCACCACCTTCGAGCTCGACCCCGACCGTGGACGAGAACTGGCTCCCGGGCGAGGTCCTCTCGACCAAGGCCGTCGTCGGGATCGGGAGCGGGGGCTCGATCACGCTGTCGAACGCCCAAGGCTCCACCGACGTGGTGGTGGACCTAGACGGTTACTTCACCGCCGCAGGCGCCCCCGGGGACCTCTTCGCCACCCTCGCTAGCCCGGCCCGCTTGGCCGACACCCGGGCCGCCAGCCAGGTTCCCGCCGGTGCGAGCCTGGCGGTGAGCGTCGCCGGTTACGGCGGCATCCCTGCCAACGCTGCCGCCGCGGTGCTGAACGTGACCGACATAGCCGGCGGGCCCAATTACCTCACCGTCTACCCGGGCGGCCAGTCCGTCCCGACCGCCGCCGACGTCAACTACTCCTCGGGCGACGTCTCGAGCACGGTCGGCAACGCCTCCTATGGCACCGTCGGCACGAGCGGCACCATGGGAGTCTTCGACTCTACGAGTCCCGCCAACGTCGTCGTCGACGCCTTCGGCTATTTCTCCTCCTAGGAGAAGACGAAGTCCGAGACGAGACGCGCCAGCTCCAGAGGAGCGTCGCCTTGCACGCTGTGGCCGGCGTTGTCCACGTGCTCGACTCGTGCATCAGGCCTGCGCGCGAGCAGCTCCGTCTCGTCGGCGTCGTCCACGACCGACTGCGGGAGCATTCCCCGCACGAGCATCAGGGGTGCCTTGGACGCGGACAGATCCTCCCAGAGCGCGTGATAGTCCCTGAAGGCGCCCGCAGGAGCGGCAGGGAACCTCCTGTAGCGCCACACCCACGTGCCGTCAGGCTGCTGGATGGCGTTGTGGAGCACCCCGCGTCGCAGGGAAGAGACGCTGCGCGTGGGATTGAACTCGATGGTGCGCTGCAGGATCTCCTCGAAGCTCTCGAACGTCTCCGGCCCCTGTATGAAGGCCATGATCTGCGAGGACTTCTTCGAGTCGACCCCAGGTGTGACGTCCACGAGCACCAGGCGGCGCACGAGCTCCGGAGCCTGGCTGGCAAGCGATATCGAGCTCAGACCACCGAGTGACATGCCTACGACCGCCCTTGCTTCGGGGGCGAGGGCGCGGATCACCACGGCGACGTCGGCAGCGTTGTCCGACGGAGACAGAGAGCCGGCACGGCCGCCGTCCGAATGACCGTGGCCCGGTAGGTCGACCGCCAACAACGGACGGCCGAGAGCGAGGGCGACCGTGTCCCAGGTGTGCGCGTTCTGCGCGCCCCCGTGCAGCAAGACCACCTCGGGTGCCGAGTCCCCCCAGACGAGGCTGCTCAACCGTCTCCCGTCACCTATCTCGACTGCCTGCCTCCGCACGACGGGGGGCTTGTCGAAAGGCAAGCCGAATTCCTGTGCGTTCTCGTGGAAGAAGCCGAACTCGTCGTACTCCGCGCCGTTCACCCATACGACGATAACCGGTGGCTCGCTCGACTCCCGAAGCGAAGCACCGGCTCGAGCTCGCCGAGCATTCTGCAAGAATGAAACCCACGCGGGCGTAGCTCAATGGCAGAGTCCCAGCCTTCCAAGCTGGTCATGCGGGTTCGATTCCCGTCGCCCGCTCTCCGGATGGGCACCCGAGGACACCGAGACATGCGGCGAGAGACCAACACCCAAGATCCTCCCGACGACCTGGAAGTCGCCTTGGACGCCACGGCGAGGGTGCGACTGCACGGCGTCCTGGTCCGCTACCGGGTGATGGCCTACGTCACCGCTGTGCTGCTAATCGTGCTCGTGTTCGCGGGGGTTCCGCTCCAGCTGGCGGCCGGGCAGCCGAAGGTCGCGAACGTCGTCGGGACCGTGCACGGGTTCTGCTACATCGTCTACCTCTTCGCCGCGTTCGACCTGACGAGGAGACTGCGCCTCAGGTTCACGAGGATGCTTCTGGTGCTCCTGGCCGGCACGGTCCCCTTCTGCGCAATCGTGGCCGAGCGCCTGCTCACCCGGATGTACGAACGCGTCGTGGCGACCCCGTTGCCTGCTTCGTCGCCGGCGAGCGACGCGGGCGTCGAAGAGGGCGGGCAAGGTGCCTGACGAGCCTGCGATCACGCCTCGACACGGAGGCATCTGGACTTCCAGGCGGGCGTTGTGGGCCCACGTGGCGCTCGGAATCTGGCTGCCGGGTTGCGGCATCGCCTGCTGGTGGCAGGTTCAGGTGGCGCTCTCGGGCGACAGCCTCGGATGGGTCTACTCGGTCATGTGGCCCTGCTTCGCCGTCTTCGGGACGGTCTTCTGGTGGTTCTTCGTGCACGACGACCCGGAGAAGATCGGGGCGCGCGGCCTTCGGCGGCTTCAACGGGCCGCTGCGGTCGCCGAAATGGCAGAGAGCCGGGCGCGCTCACTGGAGAGGATCAGGCTCGCTGAGGAAGAGGACCCAGAGCTGGCCGCCTACAACTCCTACCTCGCCGAGCTGGCGCGCGCGGATCGCAAGGGCACCGCCCAATAGGCCCACATCTCGGACGGCTCAGGCAGCCGGCTTCACGAGCGCGACCGCCAAGCCGTCATACCCCTTGATTCCTACCGTCTGGAGCGCAGTGGCATCCAGGCGCGGATCGGAGCCGAGCATGTCGAAGGTTCGCCGCATCCCGAGGATGCTCTCGTCGCGGCTCTCGGGGTCGGCCACCTTCCCGTCACGCACGACGTTGTCCACGACGATCAGGCTCCCGGGGCGCGAGAGCTCTAGCGCCCACGACACGTAGTCGGGAGTGCTCGGCTTGTCTGCGTCGATGAATACGAGGTCGAACGGCCCGAGGTCTTCGGCGGCGAGCTTCGGGAGGGTGTCGAGCGCCGCACCGACGCGGACCTCCACCACCGACGATAGCCCCGCTCGCTCGAGGTTGGCCCGGGCGATCTTGGCGTGCTTCGGGTCGTACTCCAAGGTGACGAGCCTCCCGTCGCGGGGAAGGGCCCTCGCGAGCCAGATGGTGCTGTAGCCAGCGAGAGTCCCGATCTCGAGGATCCGCCGCGCCCCGCACACGACCGCCAGCAGATGAAGGAGCTTGCCCTGATTGGGGGCCACGGCTATCGGAGGCAACCTTGCCTCTGCGCTCGCCGCCAACGCCGCGTCGAGGGCAGGGTCATCACCGACCAGCGCCGCGTTTATGTAGGAGTCGACGGCGTTCCAGGTGTCTTGGCTCATCACGACTTTCTAGCCCTTAGAAGCGGCGGATTGGTTGCGATCGGCGCGCACGCGCCTCCAGCGGAGGAAGACGAAACCTGCGATCGCCACCACGGCCAGGGCGAATAGCACGTAGCCGGCAACGCTGAAACCGTGCGTGAGCCGGTGCCACTGGCCCCCTAGGCCGTAGCCGGCGCCGGCCAGAGCACCGATCCAGACAAGGCTGCCCAGGCAAGTGAGCAATGTGAAGCGCACCGGCTGCATCTGCGCGACACCTGCGGGGAGCGCGATGAACGTGCGGACCAGTGGCACCACGCGACCGACGAGCACGCTCCATTCCCCCCTGCGATCGAACCAGCGTTGCGCACGGTCGAGGTCCTCGTGGCTGAGCAGCACGTAGCGCCCGAACCTGTCTACGAGTCGTCGACCCCCGAAGCGACCGATCCCGTACCCGATGAGCGCGCCCACTGTCTCCCCCGCAGTGCCGAGTGCGATCACCGCGGCGAGGTCGAGCCGCCCCGTGGAGGCCAGGTACCCGGCGAATCCCACCGTGACCTCCGAAGGAAACGGTATGCACGCTGCCTCGGCGACCGTCAGGAGAGCGAGCGCGAGGTAGCCCCAGGAGGAGAGGAAATGTTCCACGGCGTCAGTATTTCTACCCGATCGCCCAACCGGACCGGGCCGGGCGGCTTCCGGCCGATCAGACGCCGATGGCCCGGGAGAAGGGCCGAGCCTACGGGGTCGACGACGGCGTAGAAGGTGACAAAGAGCTCGGGTTCTCCACCGTCACCACCGATATGCGCCAGCCGTTTCCGGTGTCGACCATGTCGAGGGTGAGGCGAAGGGTGTCGGTCGCCGGCGAGCTCATCTTCGAGTTCTGGTACGCCTGGTCCACCACTGCGTAGACCACCGCGTCCGAACCATTGAGGCTCTCGACGTAGAGGTCGCGGATCTGCCCTTGCGACTCGGCCTGAGCGGCGACGAGCGATTGTCGAATGTTGGAGTTGTAGAACTGCGCGGCCTGCTTGGCGAACAGCGAGCCGGGGTCCGCCCAATTCTGTACCTGAGCAAAGTCGGCGTCGATCGTGGTCGGCTTGAAGTTCGTCACGTCGATTATGAACGTCCGGGCCGCTTGCTCGGCGGCCTGGCGCGTGGAGTTCTGGCCGTTCAGGTTGGCCCAGGCGAGGCCGAAGCCGATCCCGGCCACGACGCCGACGACCGCCAACGCCGCGAGAACGACCTCGCCTCGAAACGAGAGCATGGAATCGCGACCGTCGCCCGTCGCCGCGCTGGTCCTACCCCCCCGGCGAAGCGACCATCCGGTCGCAGGTCCTGAGGGCGCCTGCGCACCGAGGTCACTCGAGGCCTCCTCCGGCGGATCGCCCTGCAACGGCTCGGCGAGCCCCGGCCCCGCGCCGCGCCTGCGCGCTCGGGCTGCCCGCTGTCCAGCACCCGGCCCAGAGGCGCGCCCCACCCGCGCGCCCACCACCGACACTCCGTCCCCCGCGACCCGACCCTGGATCTCTTCGTCCCCCCGGTCCTCTGGCACTCAGCCCCTCCCCTTCGCGGCTCGGGCAGCCGGGCGCAGTGGACGCGCCGAGCGCGTCCGGCGACGGTGCCCCATGGTCACCAGCAATCCCAGCACGACCAGCCCCGTCAATGTCGGCGCAAGCACCTGCGAGGCTCCGGGTCCCACCCGGGCGGCCGCCGGCGCCGATGGGTCAGGAGCCGGTCCGCCGCCGCGCACCTGGGCCTCGGCGGTGGTCGGGGCCACGACATTGGCCCCGGGTCCCACCGGCTTGAAGCCTGCCTGTGTCGCCGGCCCCACGCCCTGCCCGAACTCGGTGCTGCATCCCGCCCCCGGGAGCACCGGAGGCAGCTTCGTGGGAGTGGTGTAGGTGACCGCGTTCGGCTGGCTCGGCACCTGGAAGGGCGGCAGCAGCAGGCGAGTGCGCAGCCACTCCTGGTTGCTTCTCGCGCTGTCCTTCGAGGTCAGCGCCTCCGCCGGGCCGTCCTGGGCCACGTTGGCCACGGCACCGAAGAACACCTGGTTGGTTCGAAGCGCCGTGTCGAGGTTGGAGAGGTTGGCGCCCGAAGACAGGTTCGAGGCGATGTCCGAGGCGTCGTGGATGACGCACGCCAGGTTCGGCTCGCTGTGCGTCACCAACGACTCGAGCGCCGAGGCCGCGCTCGTGCCCTGACCGAAGAGGCGCACGAGGTCGCTCGAATGGGTCGCGAGCACCTCCGCGAGGACCGCCGTGTCGGCCAGTGAATGCTGGAGCGCCGAAGCGTTCTGCGTGACCGTGTCGAGCACCGGAGGCGCGTTCGCCAGAAGGGCCTCGAACTGCTGCTGCTGGGCCAGGAACTCCTGGCTGAACAGCTCGCTGGCCGAGGCGATCGTGCGCAGGTTGCCGGCGTTGGCGTTCAAGGCCACCGCCGTCTCGTGCAACAGCGAGTCCAAGGCTCCCGCCGGTATGGCCTGGAGCAGCCGGGTGGCCTCCGCCACCACGGTGCCCACGTTGGCCGGGGTGCTGTCCGGTGAAGCCACGATCACCGCGCCGTTGCTCAGGTACTGCCCGGTGCGATCCTTCGGGCTCGGTACGAGCTCCACCTCCTGCTCGCCGAGCGCGTTGGCGATCACTACCCGGGCCCGGACCCCTTCGGGGACCCGGGTGCCCGGGTTGAGTGCCATGGTGACCCTTGCACCCCGTGGGACCAGCGACACCGACTTGACGAGCCCGACGTCGACGCCGTCAAGCGTCACCAAGAAGTTGGGCGAGAGACCGGATGCGGTCGGCAGCACCGTCGACACGGTCGTGGTGCCCGCCAGCGGGTTCCCGAGGAGGTCGAAGAACCCGTACGCGACCAGCGCCAGGCTGAGCACCCCGAATGCGACGAGGTTGACGACGATCCGGCGCGTGATCACGGCGACTTACCGCTCTTGGTGCTCGTGCCGCCCGCGTTGCAGGTGTTGTCGGCGTAATTACCGCTGTCGCCGCCCGAGCCCGAAGGGAGACCGCAAACGATCACGTCGTCGAGCACCTGTGCGTAGTTGTCGACGGTGAGCTCCGACGTCGTGGCGTTGTGGCCAGGGAGGTACTCGAGGACCGCGGCCAGATCCTGCTGGTGGGCGCCGAGCTGCTCTGCGACCGCGGCCAGGGCGTCGAGCTGGTCCTCGGTCTGCGACACACCCGTGTCGAGGATCGAACGGCCCTGGACAGCCAGGTCGTCGAGGGACTGGAGGAGCTGCTCGAACTGAGCGGACTGCTGGGAGAGCACCTGGGTGGTCTGCGCGAGATTGGAGATGGCCTGCGCGCCCGACTGCGCGTCGGGAGCGAGGGTGGCGCCGAACTGCGCCAGCTGGTCGACCACCGACTTGATCTCCCCCGAGCGCGACGCGTATCCCGCCAGCACCGTGTTGAAGTCGTCGAGCAGCTGCCGCAGCGCGGCGGACTGGCCGCCGAACCCCTCCGCCCCGTTGTCGATGATCTCGGCGAGCTGCGCGGCGTTGACCGCGCCGAACACCTCTGATCCCGAAGAGACGAGCTGCTCGATCCCCGGGACGAATTCCGTCTTGCCGATGACGGCACCGTTGGATAGCGCCGGTCCGCTGTCGTCGGGAGCGACGAGGGCGACGTAGTGCTCGCCGAGGATCGTCGTCTGCTGGAGCTGCGCCGTCACGTCGGCGGGCACGTCCGCGCTCTTGTCGACGGTCATCACGACCTTGGCGCGACTTTCCGCGAGGTTGATCGACTTCACGTTTCCGACCGAGATGTCGGCGAACTGCACGGGCGCTCCCGCCACCAAGTCGCTCACGTCGCTGAAGTTCGCCGACACCGTGATCGTCCCCGATCCCGCGCTCGAGCACCCGGCGAGGCCGAATGCGCCTGCGCCCGCGAGGCAGAGCGCGGCGACGACGCCGGTCGCCGACCTCCGGCGGGACCCGGGCGCGCTCACACCAGGCTCCCGAAGAAGTGGGCGACCCCGACGAAGGCGTGCACCAGCCCGCCCAGGAGCCCGCCGCCGCCGGACTGGCTCGGGCCCACCGGGGTGGCGGGATTCAGATCGCTGGGCCCGCCGAGCGACTCGGTGGGGCCGCTCGGCGTCGAGAGCGACGAGGCGGGTACCTGCGAGAGCTGCTGCTGCTGGGCCGCGCTGAGCCCGGGGATCTGGCCGGCGCCCTGGGCGATCATGCTCTGAGCGGTCGGGGTCGATGACGAGCCGGTGCTGCCCGGGGGGGTGTTCAAGATGCCCGGCAGGACCGCGAGCAGCGGGTCGAAGAAGCCCGAGTCGGGGTTGCCGCAGGTCTGGAGGGTGGAGATGTCGCTCGCCGACAGCCCGGCACTGTGGTTGGCCAGCACCCGCCGGCAGATACCCGCCAACCGGTCGCGGACGAGCCCCTGCACCACGGAAGAGGTGAGGCCGGGGGCGAGCTGGTTGTTCAGGTTGAGCCAGTTGTTGACCGGGTCGTAGGCGCGTCCCGCCGCTGCGAAGAGCGAGACCGACGATTTGAGGCCCTGGTCGAGCGAGCCGAGGTTGCGGTCGAGTGTGCGGCCCACCTGGGTGATGGTCGAGATGTCGGACTGGAGCGGTTGCAGGTTTGGCGACAGCAGCTGCGAGAGCGCCTGCGAGGTGTTGGCGAGCTGTGTGATGGCATCGCCGAGCGGACCGGCGTTCTGCGCTATCACGCTCGACACGGTGTCGTAGTCCTTCAGAAGCTGTGAGACCGTGGAGGTCCGCTGGTCGAGGGTGCCGGTGATCTGCGCGAGCGAGCCGTTCAGTTGCCCGAGCTCGTTGCCCTTCTGCGCGAGGAGGCTGAGCACGCCCGCCCCCTGGGAGATCAGCTGGTTGAGGCCCTGTCCTTGCCCTTGGAGGTCCTGAGCGAGGTTCGAGATCACCCCGCCGACGGCCTGGGGGTTCACCTCCCCGAGGTACTGCTGGAGGTCGCGCAGCAACTGGTCGATCGACACCGGCACCGAGGTCCGGCTCTCGGGGATGACCGCTCCGGCCTCGAGCCTGGGCCCGCTGGTGTACCCCGGATAGAGCTCGATCGACGGCTCGCCGAGAAGCTGCGGCGTGGTGAGCGCGGCGTGTACGCCTGCCGGCAGCGGCTGGTCGCCTTCGACCGACATGGTCACGACCACGTGGTCGCCGACGGGCTTCACGGTGGTGACGCTGCCCTTGCCCACTCCGAGCACGTCCACGGCGTTTCCGGGGAATAGACCCTCCGCGCTCTGCAGCACGGCGGTCACCTGGTACGGGGAGGGCCCGCTGCTGCACGACGCGAGGAGCGAGGCGCACAGCGCGGCGGCCACTGCGAGCACCGCGAGGCGCGCGCGCCGCCTCAACTCGAGCCTCCCACCAGCGGCTCGAGCAGCTGCTCGAGCGAGTTGACCGAAGGCGATCCAGAGCTGGAGCCCTTCGGGGACTTGGCTGCCGGGGTTGCCGCCGAGGCGCCCCCCGCGCCGGCGGGCGAAGCCGGGGAGGAGGTAGAGCTGGACGAGACGGGCGGGCCCGAGCGCTGGTCGCAGGACGTCGGGTCGGGGCCGAGGATCAGGTCGAGAGCCTGGTCCAGAGCAGCGCAGTTGCCGAGCGCCCCGTAGGCGCCCGACACTCCGACCAGGTTCGTGTAGATGTTCGCCCAGGAATTCGGGGTGTCGCTGGTCCCGGAGTATCCGACGGACTGGAAGCCGGTCACCGCGCTCGCGAGGTAGGAGACCCCCTCTGCAAGGTCGTCCTGGTGCTGCTGGACCACCGCCAGGACCGAGGTCAGATGGCTGATCAGCCCCTGTAGCTGCGGCTGGTTCTGCCCGACGAGCGACGCGGTCTGGCTGGCGACCGCCTCGGTGTTTGTGATCAGGGCGCTCAGGTCGGCCGAGCGCTCCGCCAGGCCCTGGACGACCGTGGCGAGGCTGTCGACCAGCGACGCGAGCTGCTGGTCGCGCTGCGCGACGGTCGCCGCGACGGTGTTGGCCGCGTCGATGAGGCTCGAGACCTGCGAGCTTCGCTGGTCGACCACGCCGGTGAAGCGGTCGAGCCCAGAGATGATCGTCGCCACCTCCGCCTGCTTGCCGGAGGTCACCGCTTCGAGCGAGCTCAGCAGGTCGTTGAAGGCGGCGACGTCGGACTGCTGGAGCAGGTTGCCGGCGGTGTTCTGGAGGTCCTGGAACTCGACGGGCACGGAGGTGTCGGTGAGCAACGCCCCGTTGCGAAGCGGACGGTCCCACCCGGTGCGGGGCTCGAGGGCCACGTCGAGCACCCCGAGCACCGTCTGCACCTCGATCGCGGCCGCGGTCTTGCCAGGCAGGACCACGCCGTGGTCGATGGATAGGTCTGCCACGACCGAGTCGCCGTCGACGTGCACCGTGCTCACGGTCCCGACCTTCACCCCCGCCACGGTCACCTCGGCCCCCTTGCCGATGCCGGCCGCGTCGGCGAAGCGGGCGTGAACGGTGTAGCTCGGTACGAACACCGAGCGGTTCAAGAACAACACTCCGCCCACGATGACGAGCGCGACGACGATGACTACGGCCCCGATGATGCGCGGGTCTCTCTCGGTGAAGGACTTCACGGCTCGCTCCCCAAGAAGGTCCCCTCGCCGGCGACCATCTGGAGCATCTGCCCGATGGACGCCGAGGAACCCGCGCCCGAGGAGGAGCCGCCGGTGCCCAGCGGTCCCAAACCGCCTGCGGCGCCCGCTGTGGGGGCCGAAGACGGTGGGCTCCCGCCCGTGCCGGAGCCGGCGGGCGGGTTGGAGGACTGGTAGTAGCTGCAGCTCTTCTCGTTGGCCGCGCAGGAGTACACCGCCTGGATCTGGAACCACTGCCCGTAGGAGGAGATCTCCACGTACGGGGCCAGGCCCGCCCCGAGAGTGGACACTCCCTGGGAGAGCTCACCCTCGCGGCTCTGGATCTCCGCGGAAACTGCTTCGAGGTCGCCGATGGCTGTCGAGAGCGAGCCGTGGGTGTCGGCCTCGATGGAGGCAACCTCACCGGAGACAGTGCCGAGGTTGGCCACGGTCTGGTCGAGCAGGTCGTTGCGGCTCGCCAGTGAGGAGGAGACGCTCTGGAGGTTGGAGATGACCTGGCCCAGGTCGCTGCTGCGCTGTGCGAGCGCGCCGATGACCTGGTCGAGGTCGGTCACCACCTCGCCCACCTGGGTGTCTACCGATCCGACCGTGCTCGAGACGCTCGCGGCGTTCGATATCAGCTGGTCGACCTGAGTCTCGTTGCCCTGGAGGGTCTGGGCGAAGCTCTCGACGACCTCGTTCGCCTGCTGGGGGTGAAGCGCCCCGAGCAGCGGCCCGAGCGAGTTGAGCAGCGCTCCTATGTCTGCGCCCGGCACGTCGTCGGACAGGGGCAAAGTCGCGCCCGGCTTCAACGTCTTTCCGGTGTCTACGGGATACAGGTAGAGGAACTGCTGTCCCAGCACGTTGTGCCACTGGAGGCCGACCTGCGTTCCCGAGTGCAGCTGTACCTTGTCGTCGAGCGAGAAGGCCACGAGAGCGTGCGCGCGCTGGAGGGTCACCGAGTCCACCTCCCCCACCGTCACACCTGCGATCTTCACCTCGTCCGAGGGCGCGAGCCCCGTCGCGTCGGAGAGATCGGCGTAGTAAGTGCTGCGTTGGGAGAAGAAGCTGATGTTGCCGATGCGCGCGGCGAGGACCGCCAAGAGCAGTAGGCACACCACGGCGAATGCAAGGACCTTGAGCGCGGTGGGATGCAGGACCCCGCTGCGCCTGATCCCCACCCACAGCCGCTGCACGGCGCGCCCCACGAGTCCCATCACCGGCCCCCGAGGAGCGGGGCACCGGCGCCGCTCGAGGAGGAGCCGCTACTCGCGTTCGTACCGCCGTCTCCGAGGAGGGCGTCGATGAGCCCGCCGAGGTTGCCCGAGCTGGTCGGGCCCTGGGGCGTGGTGAGGGTCTGGTACGCCTGGGTGGAAAGCTGCCCTGCCGCCTGCGAGGTGTTCTCGGCCGCAGCCGGGGTGGCCGGACGCCCCTGCGCCGCGTCGAACGCCGCGAGCTGGCTGGAGCAATTGAGCGGGGTGCCGGCGCCGGCGAGCGCCTGCTGCAACGGAGCGAGGGACGAGAGCCCGGGCTCGGCGGGCGCGATCAGGCTGCAGATGAGCTGGTTGACGTCTCCGAAGAGCACGAAGGTCTGGAAGTAACCGAAGTGCGAGCCGTCCGGCAGCACCTCGTTGGGGTCGATCGCGGCGGCGAACTTCTCGACGTACACACCTAGTCCCTGGATGAGGGTCCCGACGTCCTGCTGGTCCGTCA
>DATKIB010000170.1:0-19913 GCA_035509915.1 Acidimicrobiales bacterium
GACCAGGTCCGCCTTCTCTTCTATGTCGAGCCCGGTGAGAGCGAACGTCATCGTGTTGCGCCAGCCGCCGAGCAGGTTGACCGACACCTTCAACCTCTCGGGCGGCGGCCGCCCCCTCGTCCCTGAGATGCTCACCCGGTCCGGCCCCGACTGCTCCAGGTGGATCGTCGAGAAGTCGGCGACCACGTCGGGGTTCTCGTAGAGCGGACCTGCTATCTCGTAGAGGAGCTGGGCCGTCACGGTACCCACCGACACGAGCCCCCCGGTGCCCGGGTGCTTGGTGATCACCGACGACCCGTCCTCGTGCATCTCGGCGATGGGGAACCCAGGGTGCTCGAGGCCCGGCACCTCGCCGAAGAACGAGTAGTTGCCTCCGGTGGTCTGGGCCCCGCACTCGATCACGTGACCCGCCACCACCGCGCCCGCGAGGCGGTCCAGGTCCGAACGGCTCCAGCCGAAGCGCCAAATGGCCGGGCCCACCACGAGCGAGGCGTCGGTCACCCTTCCGGTGACCACCACGTCGGCGCCGCCGGCCAGCGCGGCGGCGATGCCGAAGCCGCCCAGGTAGGCGTTGGCGCTCACCGGCTCGCTCGGCGCCTGCGCGAGCGGGACGCCGGTGTCCAGGTTGGCGAGGTCCTCGCCCTTCGCCGCGAGCGCGGGCAGCTCGCCGACGATGTCGTCCCCCTCGACGTGGGCGACGCGCGCCTCGATACCCAGCTTGCCCGCCAGCTCTCGCAGCTTCTCGGCCAGCCCTGCGGGGTTGAGACCCCCGGCGTTGGAGACGATCTTCGTGCCGCGCTGCACGCAGGTGCCGAGCACCTCCTCCATCTGCCGGTAGAAGGTCGCCGCGTACCCTGCCGACGGGTCGCGCAGGCGCGCCTTGTAGAGGATCAGCATCGTCAGCTCGGCGAGGTAGTCGCCTGTGAGGACGTCGATCGGCCCGCCCTCGACCAGCTCCTTTGCGGCCGACAGGCGGTCCCCGTAGAAGCCCGAGCAGTTCGCCACCCGAAGAACGTGCGTGCTCATGGCGCTTCGTCCGGTTCGACCACCGCCAGGACCGTGCCGGCCTCGACTTGGTCCCCGGCCTTCACGTGCAGGGCGCGCAGCGTTCCGCTTCGGCTCACGCGCACCTCGTGCTCCATCTTCATAGCCTCTATGACCACGAGGCCGTCCCCCTCCGTCACTCGGTCGCCGAGCGCGACCTGCACCTTCACGACGGTGCCAGGCAGGGGCGCCACGAGCGACCCGGCCGCGATCGCCGCGGACGGCGTCGGGAAGCGCTCAGTCTCCTTCAGCGAGCAGCAGCCGTCGGGCCCGTCCACGTAGCACTCGCCGTCCACGAGGTGAACCCGGTAGGGCGTCTCCACCCCGTCGGCTCGCAGCACCACCTTCTCCTCGGTGCACGAGACCAGCTCGAGGTCCGCGAGCTCCTCGCCGTCGACCGCCGCCAGCTCCAGCCGGCCGTTTCGGCCGAATCTGTAGTCGACGTCGAACTTGGCCGCGTGCCCTTGGAAGGAGACGGACTGAGGGGGACCGGGGACGTTGCGCCACCCCGAGGGCAGCCCTCCGAGCACCTTCGCCTCCCGCCGCCGCTTCGCCTGCGTCGCGAGCGCAGCGGCGAGCGCACACAGGCGCTCGGTGCGCGCGTCGGCGAGCGGCGCGCCGAGCTGCGCGGGGTCGTGGCGGTCGAGGAAGCTCGTGTCGGCTTTGCCGTCGAGCCACTCAGGGTGCTCCAGGACCCGCACGAGCAGGTCGCGGTTGGTCCTGAGCCCGTGGATCTCCGCGCGCCTGAGTGCCCGCGAGAGCGCCCTCGCGGCTTCGCGGCGCGTGGGCGCGTGCGCGATCAGCTTGGCGAGCAGCGGGTCGTAGTGGACCGTTACCTCCGAGCCGTCCTCTACGCCGCTGTCCAATCGGAGCGTCACCCCTACCGGCCCGTAGCCGAGCTCCGCACCCGGGCGGGCGGCTGGGCCTGCGGGCGCCTCGACCCTGAACCGGTGAAGCCGGCCTGCCGACGGGCGCCACCCGTCGGTCGGGTCCTCCGCGTAGATACGGGCCTCGATCGCGTGCCCCGCCGAGCGTGCCTCGAGCACCTCGGGCGGCAGTCGCATCCCGTCGGCCACGAGCAGCTGGAGCCGCACCAGGTCGAGGCCGGTGACGCACTCGGTGACGGGGTGCTCCACCTGGATCCGAGTGTTGACCTCGAGGAAGGCGAAGCTCCTGTCCTCGAGCAGCAGAAACTCGACCGTGCCGGCGTTCACGTACCCGATGGCCCTCGCCGCGCGCAGTGCGGCCTCCCCGAGCTCGTCGCGCCGGCGCGCGTCGAGGGCCGGCGAGGGGGACTCCTCGACGATCTTCTGGTGCCGGCGCTGCACCGAGCACTCGCGCTCGAAGAGGTGCACCACCGTGCCGAAGGAATCGCCGAGGATCTGCACCTCCACGTGCCGTGGGCGCGCCACGTAGGGCTCGAGGAACACCGTCGGGTCGCCGAAGGCGCTCTCCGCCTCACGAGCCGCCGCGCTGAGGGCCTCTGCGAGAGAGTCGGGCCGTTCCACCACGCGCATGCCCCGTCCCCCGCCACCAGCGGATGCCTTCACCAGCAGCGGCCAGCCGAGCGCCTCGGCTGCCTCGAGGATCCCGTCGGTGGCTGGCGCGCCGTCGGGGACCTCCACGCTCGGCAGCACCCCCACGCCCGCAGCGGCCATCTTCTGCTTCGCCGTCAGCTTCGAGCCCATCGCCTCGATCACCTCAGAGGGGGGGCCGACGAACACGAGGCCGGCCTCCTCGCATGCCCGGGCGAAGACCGCGTCCTCGGATAGGAACCCGTAGCCGGGGTGCACCGCCTGGGCCCCGCTGGCGAGCGCCGCATCGACGATGGCGTCGGAGCGCAGGTAGGTGTCGGCCGCGCTCTGCCCCGGTAGCCGCACTGCCTCGTCGGCCTCGGCGACGTGTGGCGCGCCCGCGTCGGGGTCCGAGTGCACCGCGACGCAGCAGATGCCCATGGCGTGCGCGCTTGCGATCACCCGGCGGGCGATCTCGCCGCGGTTGGCGACGAGCAGCTTCTCGATCACGGCGCCTCCGGCGCCCCGGGTGGGGCCGCAACCCCACCCTCCTCCAGACGGCGGGGACCCCAACCCCGCCGCTGGCCGTGTATTCCGGCCGAATTCATCTGTTCACATCCGGAAAACGCCGTAGCCGCGCGTCCCGTGGATCGGCTGATTGTGGACGACCGAGAGGCACATGCCGAGCACGGTGCGTGTGTCGCGCGGGTCGATGATCCCGTCGTCGTAGACGCGCGCCGTGAGGAACAAGGGCTCGGACTCCGACGCGATCTGCGACTCCACGGCAGCGCGCATCTGGGCGTCCGCTTCCTCGTCGAAGGGCACCCCCCTCGACTCCGCCGACTGGCGCGCCACTATCGAGAGCACGCCTGCCAGCTGTGCAGGACCCATCACCGCGCTGCGCGCGTTGGGCCACGAGAAGAGAAAGCGCGGGTTGTACGCCCTGCCGCACATTCCGTAGTTGCCGGCCCCGTACGAGGCGCCGATGTTGATCGTGAGATGCGGGACCGAAGAGTTCGACACAGCGTTGATCATCTTCGCCCCGTCCTTGATGATCCCGCGTTGCTCGTAGGTCTTGCCCACCATGTAACCGGTCGTGTTCTGAAGGAACAGCAGCGGTACGTCGACCTGGTTGGCGAGCTGTATGAACTGGGTCGCCTTGTTGGACTCCTCGCTGAAGAGGACCCCCTGGTGGTTGGCGAGCACCCCGATCGGGTACCCGTGCACGTGCGCCCATCCGGTGACGAGGCTCGGTCCGTAGAGGGGCTTGAACTCGTCGAACCGGCTCCCGTCGACCACGCGCGCCAGGACCTCTCTCGGGTCGAAGGGGACGCGCAGGTCCGCAGAGGCGATGCCGAGCAGCTCCTCGGGGTCGTAGATCGGGGCGTCCCCCGGCCCCGAGGGGCCGGGCCCGAGCTTTCGCCATTCGAGCCTGGACACGATCTCGCGCCCGAGGCGTACGGCGTCGGTCTCGTCGGCCGCGAGGAAGTCGGCGAGGCCGCTCACCCGGGCGTGCATCGAGGCCCCGCCCAGCTCCTCGTCCTCGGACTCCTCGCCCGTAGCCATCTTGACGAGCGGCGGGCCCCCGAGAAACACCTTGGACCGTCCCTCGATCATCACCACGTAGTCGCTCATCCCGGGCACGTAGGCCCCGCCGGCGGTCGAGTTGCCGAACACGAGCGAGATCGTCGGGATCGCCGCAGCGGAGCGCTGCGTCAGGTCCCTGAACCCGCGTCCGCCCGGGATGAAGATCTCGGACTGGGTCGGCAGGTCGGCCCCTCCGGACTCGACCAAGCTGACCGAGGGGAGGCGGTTCTGCATCGCGATGTCGGCGAGGCGGTTCGACTTGCGCATCGTGTAAGGGTTGGTCGCCCCTCCGCGCACGGTGGGATCGTTGGCCGATACGACGCACTCGGTGCCGCTCACGACCCCGATGCCGGCGACCAAGCTCGCGCCGACGTTGTACTCGGTGCCCCAAGCAGCGAGCGGCGCTATCTCCAAGAAGGGAGAGTCGCGGTCCAAGAGGAGCTCGATCCTCTCGCGCGCGAGCAGCTTTCCTCTGGCCCGGTGCCGCTCCACGTACCTCTCGCCGCCGCCGGCCCTGGCAGCCTGCAATTGCTCCTCTACCTCGGCGAGAGCCCCCTCCATGGCCTCGCGGTTGCGGCGATGCTCGTCGGAGACGGTGTCGGCGGCCGAGGTCAGGACGCCCATCGCCACCCGACCGCCGTCCAGGACGGCCACCTTGCGGACCCTGCGCGGCGGGCGCCCGGTGAGTCCGTGTCCTGCCCGACCATGGGGTGCCAGACTACGGCTATGGCCACCCGTCCGCTCTCCGCTGTGGTGCTCGCAGCCGGCGAGGGGACGAGGATGCGTTCGGAGCGCCCGAAGCCGTTGCACAAGCTCTGCGGCCGTCCCATGATCCTGCACGTGCTCGACGCGCTCGCCGAGCTGCCTGTCGAGAAGGTCGTCGTGGTCGTCGGGCATCACGGCGAATGGGTGACCAAGACTCTCGTCGACCACGCGCCTCCGACGCTCTCGATCGAGTTCGTTGAGCAGCCCGAGCAGCTCGGCACGGGCGACGCGCTCGCCGTAGGGCTGACCGCGTTGCCCGAGTCGCTTGCGGATGCCGATGGCGACGTCGTGGTCATGCCCGGTGACACCCCTCTCGTTCGCGCTCCCACCCTGGCTTCGCTCGTGCGCCACCATCGCGCTGCGGATGCCGCGGCGACGTTGCTCACCGCACTGCTCGACGACCCGAACGGCTACGACCGCGTGGTTCGCGGCAAGGACGAGGCCGTCGTGAAGGTGGTGGAGGACGACGAGGTGACCGCCGACGAGAGCGACGTGGAAGAGGTCGCCACCACGATCCACTGCTTCAGGCACTCGATGCTCGCTCCCGCCCTGAGGCGCCTCGCCCCGGCCGGCCCTGGCGGCGAGCACTCTCTCACCGGGGTCTACGCGGTGTTCCACGACGCGGGTTACAGGGTCGACTCTCTCGTGCTGGCGGACCCGATGGAGGCCGCCGGCGTGAACGACCGCGCGCAGCTGGCCGTGGCCGAGGCGGAGCTGCGCGACCGGATCAACGAGCGGTGGATGCGCCGCGGCGTGACGATGTGGGACCCGGAGAACACCTTCATCGACTCTTCGGTGCAGCTCGCCCCCGATGTCGTGCTCCTTCCCGGCGTGATCCTCCAGGGCGAGTGCGTCGTCGGCGCCGGAGCGGAGATCGGTCCCGGCACGCGGCTGGTCGACACCGAGGTGGGCGATGGGGCGGTCGTCACGAGCAGCAGCGCGCGTCACGCGGTGATCTCCGACCACGCGCGCGTCGGCCCGTACGCGTCGCTCGGTCCAGGGGCGCGTGTCGAGCCGGCGGGGGTGGTCGGCCCGTTCACCCACATCGGCGAGCAGCCTGCCGACTCAGAGGGCTCGCTCGGGTAGCGTCTGGCTGATGGAGCTCGTACCGCGCAGACGACTCGAGCTCGTGTCGGGACGCTCGCATCCCGAGCTCGCGCAGGAGATCGCCGCCCACCTCGGGGTGGAGCTCGGCGAGGCCAATCTGCGAGAGTTCGCGAACGGCGAGGTCCACTGCCGTTACGACGTGTCCCTGCGGGGAAGCGACGTCTTCATCGTCCAGACCCACTGCGGCCCGGTCAACGACACGCTCATGGAGCAGCTGATCATGATCGACGCCGCCAAGCGCGCGTCCGCCAAGAGGATCACGGCGGTGTGCCCGTACTACGGGTACTCGCGCCAGGACCGCAAGGCCACCGGGCGCGAGCCGATCACAGCGAAGCTGGTGGCTGACGTCCTCAGCGTGGCCGGAGCCGACAGGGTGGTGAGCGTGGACCTCCACTCCGGTCAGGTCCAGGGCTTCTTCGACGTGCCGTTCGACCACCTGACCGCCATGCCGGTGCTGGTCGAGGAGGTCAAGAGGCACGGCACCGAGGGGCTCGTGGTGGTGTCGCCCGACGCCGGGCGCGTGAAGGTGGCCGAGCGTTTCAGCCAGCACCTGGGCGCCGACCTCGCCTTCGTGCACAAGCGCCGCCCGCGCGACTCCACCCACCTCGTCGAGGCGCTCGACGTTGTCGGCGAGGTGCAGGGCCGAAGCTGCGTGCTGGTGGACGACATGATCGACACCGCCGGCACGATCTGCGCGGCCGCCGAGCTGCTCGCAGAACGCGGCGCGGCGGAGGTGTGGGCGATGGCCACGCACGGGGTGCTGTCGGACCCCGCTCTCGAGCGCCTCGAGAAGTCCCAGCTCTCGAGGGTGGTCGTGACCGACACCCTGCCGATCCCCGCTGAGCGCCGGATCGAGAAGCTCGAGGTGCTCTCGGTGGCGAAGCTCATCGCCGACGCCATCGACGCGGTGTTCGAGGACACCTCGGTGTCCGAGATCTTCGGAGGCGACAACCTCGGCTGACCTGGAGCCGGCAGGCCGGAGGCCCGACCGGGTCTTTCGGCGCGAAGAGTATGCTGATCGACTCCCAGAACTGCGAGGAGCACAGCAGTGGCCGAGTTGGTGTTGGTGGCAGAACCAGGCAGGCCGGTGGGCACCCGGCCTTCGCGGCGCCTTCGCGCCGATGGGCGGGTGCCGGCGGTGGTCTACGGGCCCGGAGTGGACGCCTTTCCCGTGATGGTCCAAGCCCGCGACCTGCGGTCCGCTCTCAACACCGAGGCGGGGATCAACGCCGTCCTGTCCCTGCGCGTCGACGGCAAGAGCTACCTGACGATGGCTAGGGAGCTCCAGCGCCACCCTGTGCGAGGCAACGTGATCCACGTCGACTTCCAGGTCGTCGACCCCAACCGTGAGATCTCTGCCGAGGTCCCGATCTCCCTCGTGGGCGAGCCGGTCGAGCTGCACCGCTCCGACGGGGTCCTCGACCAGCAGCTGTTCGCCCTGCCGGTCAGGGCCCGCCCCGCCGACATCCCCGTGCACTTCGAGGTCGAAATCTCGCAGGTGGTGATCGGCTCGGCGATCAGGGTTTCCGAGATAGCCCTGCCCGAGGGTGTGACCACCGACCTCGACCCCGAATCCGTGGTCGTTGCGGGCCAGGCCCCGAGGGTCGTGGTGGAAGAGGTCCCCGAGGGCGAGGCCGCGGAAGGGGAGGCCGCGGAGGGCGAGGCCGCAGAGGGGGCAGCCGGCGAGGCGGCTTCCGAGGGCGGTGGCGCCGGCGCCGGCGGCGGCTCGGGCGGCTCCGAAGAGGGCTAGACCCTGCGGCGCATCTTCGGCGCGCCCCGCAGAGGGGCTCGCGCCGACCTGCTCGTCGTCGGGTTGGGCAATCCGGGGGCGGAGTTCGAGCGCAGCCGCCACAACGTCGGGGCCGAGGTGGTCGCCCTGCTCGCGACGCGCCACGGGCAAAGGTTGCGTCCGGAGAAGGGCACCCGCTCCACCGTCGCCAACGTCGACATCGAAGGACGCGCGGTGGTGTTGGCGGTCCCCCAGACGTACGTGAACGAGTCCGGGCTCGCAGTCGCCGCCCTGGTGCGCCGGTTCGGAGTCGACGATGCGAGGCGCGTCGTCGTGGTCCACGACGAGCTCGACCTGCCCAACGGGAGGGTGAAGATAAAAGCCGGCGGCGGCACCGCCGGCCACAACGGGCTGGAGTCCGTCCACGCCCACCTCCACGACAACGCCTACCTCCGGGTGCGCATAGGGGTCGGGAAGCCCCCGGGCAGCCAACAGGGCGCCGACTACGTGCTCCGCCGCCCAGGGCGCGCGGCTCGCGAGCAGCTCGAGGTGGCCGAGGAGATCGCAGCGGACGCGGTCGAGGTGATCGCCGCCTCGGGGGTGGAGGCGGCAATGCAGCGCTTCAACTCCGAGCCCTTAGCCTGAGGCTCGAGTGTCCTCCGATCCGGTGGCGTCCCTGCGCTCGATCCCCCCGCTGCTTCGCGACGAGCCGGCGATGCTCGACGCGCTCGGGCCCGGCTCGACTGTGCTCGCCGTGCCGGAGGCGGCCACGGCGGTGGTCGTGGCCGGGCTCTGCGCGCTCTCCGAACGCCGGCCGTTGGTCGTGGCCACCCCCACCCTCTCGGACGCCGAGCGCTTCGCTCACGACCTAGGCGTCTTCCTGGGCGAGAACGAGGTGGAGCTCTTCCCCCCGTGGGACACCCTGCCCTTCGAACGGGTGAGCCCCGAGATCGAGACCATGGGCCGGAGGCTGCGGCTGCTGTGGCGCCTCGGGCTGAGCGGCGATACCAACGTGCCAGGCGACGCGCCGGCCGTGGTGGTCGCCCCGGTGCGCGCTCTGCTCCAGCGGCTCGGCCCGCTCGCCGAGAGCGCGGTGGCGGTGCGGGTGCGGGCGGGGGACCGCCTCGAGCGCGAGGAGCTGGTGGGCAGGCTCGTGTCGCTCGGCTACCGCCGCGAGTACCAGGTCGAGCACCGCGGTGAGATCGCTGTGCGCGGCGGGATCGTCGACGTGTTCGGGTCCACCTCCGAGCTGCCCGTGCGCATCGACCTCTTCGGCGACGAGGTGGATCGCCTCACGGCATTCGACCCGGGCGACCAGCGTTCGGTGTCGGAGGTCGCAGAGGTGGAGCTGCACGGCTGCCGCGAGTTGCTCCCCACCGACGCCGTGCGTGCCCGGGCGCGTTCGCTGGTCGCCAGCGAACCGTGGGGGCGCTCCCAGTGGGAGCGGATAGCCGAGGGCCAGCTCTTCGACGGCATGGAGTCGTGGACCGCGTGGCTCGTCGACGAGGAGCAGGTGCTCTGCGACGTGATCGACCCAGGCGGCCGGGTGGTGTTGGTCGACCCGAGGCGCATGCGCGACCGCGCTCGCGAGCTGAACGAGGAGGAGGAAGCCCTGGCGGATGCCCTCGCCGTCACGTGGGGGGTGGGTGAGGGGACCGACGACGGTGTGGCGCACGCCTTCCCCCGCCTCCATGTCGCTTACGACCGGTTGCTCGAGCGCTGCCGCGCCCCGGTGCTGAGCCTCTTGCCGGCCGCCGAGGGCCCCGGCACCCCGGCGATAAACGCCACGGCCTGGGACCCGCTCCTCGCAGACAGGGCGGCCTTGGCGAGGAGGCTCGCCACGCTCGGCGAGGAGGGATGGTCGGTGACCTTGTGCGCGGAGAGCGAGACCTCCGCCGCCCGGCTCGCCTCGGTGCTGGCGGAGGAGGGGCTCTCGGTCCCGGTCGAGCAGGTCGCCGATCCGGGCGGACGCGGCTCGGACGGACGCGCGCCCGACGCACGCGCCACGAAGGCAAGCGCCACGGGCGGGCCTCGCATCCGGATCGTGGTCGCCGGCCTCGAACGTGGTTTCCTGCTCGGCGCTGCCAAGGTGGCGGTGCTCGCAGAGCCCGACCTGACCGGGCGGAGACGTGCCCACCGGCCTGTGCGCGCACGCGCCAGGCCCACCGACGGGTTCTTCGACGACCTCGCGCCCGGGGACTACGTCGTGCACCGCCAGCACGGGGTCGCGCGCTACACGGGGATGGTGACCCGGACGGTCAACGGCGCCTCGCGTGACTACCTGCTTCTCGAGTACCGGGGCGACGACCGGCTGTACCTGCCCTCCGACCAGATCGACGCCCTCACCCCTTACAGCGGGGGAGAGGCCCCCGCGCTCAACCGGCTCGGCGGCTCGGAGTGGCAGCGCACCCGCGCGAGGGCGCGCGCGGCCGTCCACGAGGTGGCCGTCGAGCTCGTAGAGCTCTACCGACAGCGCCTCCAGGTGCGCGGGCACAGCTTCCCGCCAGACACGCCGTGGCAGCGCGAGCTCGAGGACTCCTTCGGCTTCGTCGAGACCGCCGACCAGCTGCGCGCCATCTACGACGTGAAGGCCGACATGGAGTCCGACCGGCCCATGGACCGCCTGGTGTGCGGCGACGTCGGCTTCGGCAAGACAGAGGTGGCGGTGCGCGCAGCGTTCAAGGCCGTCCAGGACGGGCAGCAGGCGGCCATCCTGGTGCCCACGACCCTGCTAGCGCAGCAGCACGCGCAGACCTTCGCCGAGCGCTACTCGGGTTATCCCGTCAAGGTCGAGATGCTCTCGAGGTTCCTCACCACCTCACAGGCCCGCGCTGTGGTCTCGGGGATCGCGGCGGGTTCGGTGGACGTGGTCGTGGGCACGCACCGCATGCTCGCGGGCGACGTGCGCTTCAAGAACCTCGGCCTCCTGGTCGTGGACGAGGAGCAGCGCTTCGGGGTGAGCCACAAGGAGGCGATCAAAGCCATCTCCGGCGGCGTCGACGTGCTGACCCTCACCGCCAACCCGATCCCGCGCACCTTGGAGATGGCTCTCACGGGCATACGAGACCTCTCGCTCATCAACACCCCTCCGGCGGCCCGCCAGCCCATCCTCACGTACGTGGGGGAGTTCGAGGAGCAGGCCGTGGTGGAGGCGATCCGCAGGGAGCTGCTTCGCGAGGGGCAGGTCTTCTTCGTGCACAACTGGGTGCAGAACATCGAAGCCGTGGCTGCGCGCCTTCGGGTGCTCGTGCCAGAGGCGAGGGTCGCAGTCGCTCACGGCCAGATGGACGAGGGAGCGCTCGAGCAGGTGGTGCTCGACTTCTGGGACGGGCAGTACGACGTGCTGGTCTGCACGACGATCATCGAGTCCGGCATCGACATGCCCACCGTCAACACCCTCGTGGTCGACCGAGCCGACCGGCTGGGGCTCGGGCAGCTCCACCAGCTGCGCGGGCGCGTGGGGCGGGCGGGACATCGCGCCTACGCCTACCTCCTGCACCCGCGCGACCGGGTCCTCACCGAGGCGGCCTACGAGCGCCTCAGGACGATCGGTGAGCAGACCGAGCTCGGGAGCGGGTTCAAGATCGCCATGCGCGACCTCGAGATCCGCGGAGCGGGGAACCTGCTCGGGCGCGACCAGTCGGGGCACATAGCCGCAGTCGGATACGACCTCTACGTCCAGATGGTCGCCGAGGCCGTCGCCGAGATGAAGGGTGAGCAGCTGCGAAGGCCGGTGGAGGTCGTGATCGACGTGCCCTCCGACGCGCACCTGCCCGCCGACTACGTGGCCCGCGAGGACCTGCGCCTGGAGGCATACCGGCGTCTCGCGTCGGTGAGCGAGGAGGCGGAGGTCACCGACGTGCGCGACGAATGGCTCGACCGCTTCGGCCCCCTGCCGCCGCCGGCCGAGGGCCTGCTGGCGGTCGGGCGCCTGCGAGTCGAGTGCCTGCGCACCGGCGTGCGGGAGGTGTCGGCCACGCCGTCTCGGCCAGGACAGTCCACGGGGCGCGGTGCCGGGCCCGGCCGGAGGGTCTTGGTGGCCCGCCTGTCGCCGCTCGAGCTGCCCGCCAGCGCGCGGGTGAGGCTCCGGCGGTTGCGGCCCGAAGCGCTGTTGAAGCAGGACGCGCGCCAGCTCGTCGTGCCGCTGGATCCGGGTGAGGACCCGGTGTCCGCCATCACCGAGCTCCTCCGCGAGCTCGTGCCCGTGGCTGGCGCGACCGGGTCGGCTCCCGCCGGCGAGGGGCGCTCGGAATCGTCTGCTGCCGGGGCGCGCCGGTAGCATGCCCGACTTGTGAAAATCCTCCCGGGGCTGGTCCTGCTGGCGGTCCTCGCAGTCGCCGGCTCCGGCTGCGACGTCGCTGCACCCGCGGCGACTGTCGACGGCGTCGCCATCACCCAGAGCCAGCTCGACGCTCAGCTCACCGACGTGGTGGGCGACCAGTACGCCGCCTGCGTGCTGGAGCTGCAGGGGACGAACCTCCCGAGCTCGCTCACCGGCGCGGGCGGCTCGACGGTGAGCTCGCAGTTCGCCTCCTCCGAGCTGTCGAGCCTCGTCCTCGAGGACCTGATCTCCCAGGACCTGGCGCGCCATCACCACGAGGTGACCGCTTCGCAGACCGAGGCGGCGAAGCAGGACCTCGACGCGCAGCTCGGATCGGCGATCTCCCAGAGCTCCTCGCCATGCCCGGTCCAGCTCACCGGCGCGCAGTTGCTGAGCCGTGTGCCTGCGGCGTTCGCCGCGGAGCAGGTCCGATATCTCGCGGACGAGGAACAGCTCGCGGTGGCGGTCGCGCACGTCGACCTCTCCACTACCTCGCTCGAGCGCTACTACCGTGCCAATCCCTCACAGTTCGCCGAGATCTGCCTGAGCGACATAGCGGTGACCTCTCAGTCGGATGCTCAGTTGATCCTCGGAGCGATCGACTCCGGCTCCGAGACGTTCGCCGCCGCGGCGCGTCAGAGCTCGATCGACACCTCGACCGCACAGAACGGGGGGGTGATCCCGTGCGTGGCGAGCTCAGAGGTCCAGAACTCTTCGCTCCTCTCGGCCATCTCCGGGCTCTCTGTGGGCCAGGTGAGCCAGCCCGTGGAGGAGACCTCCTCGACGGGGACGACGCTGTGGCTGCTGCTCGAGGTGGACGCCAGGCCCGAGCTCCCCTTCGCGCAGGTCAGGAGCCAGATACGAGAGAGCCTGCTCTCCGCCCAGGACTCCAAGCTCTCCGCCGAGTTCGACCAGCTCGCCTCCCACGCCGACGTGAGCGTCGACCCGCGCTACGGCACCTGGGCCAGGCTCCAGGGAGTGCGCCCTCCTGTGGCGCCTTCGGCGAAGGACGTGCTCGCTCCCGCTGCCGACGGGGGGGCTTCCTCGCCGGTGCTTGGTGGCTGAGCGCGCGCGGGTCCCCGGGGCGGCTCGAGCGCAGGGCGCAGATCTGGAGCCGGCCAGCGGCGAGGAGGCGGACGAGCTGTCGAGGCTCGAGGAGCTGGTGCGGGTCCTGAGGGTGCGGTGCCCTTGGGACCGGCGCCAGACCCACGTGTCGCTCGGCCCCCACCTGCTCGAGGAGTGCTACGAGGTGCTCGACGCAATCTCCGACCTCGACACGTCCGAGCCGTCCGCCCGCACCGTCGCCCACCTGCGCGAGGAGCTCGGTGACCTTCTCGTTCAGGTGTTCTTCCACTCGGTGCTCGCCGAGGAGGAGGGCCAGTTCACCCTCGCCGAGGTCGCGCGCGACGTCCACGACAAGCTCGTGCACCGCCACCCCCACGTCTTCGGCGACGCCGTCGCAGAGACCGCCGAGGACGTAGCGGCACGCTGGGAGGTGTTGAAGCGCGAGGAGGACCCAACGCGTGGGGTCACCGGGGGCATACCCGAGGCGATGCCCGCCCTCGCCCTCGCAGCCAAGCTGCTCAAGAAGGCGGACGCGCTGGGTCTCGAGCTTCCGTCTGTCTCGGAGCGCCGCTCGGGGGCGGCCGCCGAGCTCGAGCGCCTGGGCCTCGCGGCCCGAGGGGAGCAGGCGGGTGCCGGCGACCGGGCCGTGGGCGGGCTGCTCCTCGCCGTCGTGGACCTGGCGGTCCGCGCGGGGATCGACCCCGAGACCGCCCTTCGCGCCGAGGCTCGCAGGCTCCGTCGCGAGCTGGACGACCCCCAGCCCTCCTGAGCCGCCCGTCGCCCTAAGCCGCCTGTCGCCCTGAGCCGCACGTCGCCTGAGCTCCCCGTCGCCCTGGGCTGCCCGCAGCCCCGATCCCCCCGCCACCTGAGCCGCCTTGGCTCGGCGGTCGTGCCCGGAGCTAGTAACTTTTACAACAGCAACCACAGGGGCATCACCGCTAAGTGAGCGAGCCGCCGCGATGAGCGAAATCGAGCAGGTGCACGGGCGGGAGGTCCTCGACTCACGGGGGAACCCGACCGTGGAGGTCGAGGTGCTGCTCTCCTCGGGCGCATCCGGCAGGGCGATCGTGCCGTCAGGTGCGTCCACCGGCGCCCACGAGGCGACCGAGTGGCGCGACGGTGCCGAGCGCTTCGGCGGCAAGGGCGTGCTCGGCGCGGTCGAGCACGTCAACGGCGAGATCGCCGACATCCTGGTCGGCTTCGACCCCTACGACCAGCGGGGCGTGGACCTGGCGATGGTCGACGCCGACGGTACCCCGACCAAGGGACGCCTCGGGGCCAACGCCGTGCTCGGGGTGTCGCTGGCGGTGGCGCGTGCCGCCGCCGAGGAGGCCGGGCTGCCCCTCTACCGGTACCTCGGGGGCGCAGGCGCCCACGTGCTTCCGGTGCCCATGCTCAACGTGCTCAACGGCGGCGTGCACGCCCCGAACAACGTCGACCTCCAGGAGTTCATGGCCATGCCCGTCGGGGCGGTGTCGTTCTCCGAGGCGCTTCGCTGGGCGACCGAGACCTACCACTCGCTCGCGTCGGTGCTGCGCTCGCGGGGGCTGTCCACCGCCGTCGGAGACGAGGGAGGGTTCGCTCCCGACCTCGACTCGAACGAGGCCGCGGTGGTGGTGCTGCTCGAGGCGATCGAGGCGGCAGGCCGCTCGCCCGGCGAGGAAATGGCGATCGCGCTCGACCCGGCCTCGAGCGAGCTCTACGAGCACGGGACCTACAACCTCGCCGGCGAGGGCCGCAGCCTCTCCTCGGCCGAGATGGTCGACTACTGGGTCGACCTGTGCTCGCGCTATCCGGTCGTGTCGCTCGAGGACCCCATGGCCGAGGACGACTGGGACGGATGGGTGTCGCTCACCGAGGCGCTCGGCGCCAAGGTCCAGATCGTCGGGGACGACCTCTTCGTCACCAGCGAGGAGCGACTGGCGCGCGGCGTCAGCCAGGGGGCGGCCAACTCGATCCTCGTAAAGCTCAACCAGGTCGGGACGCTGACCGAGACCCTGGACACGATGCAGCTCGCGAGCAGAGCGGGCTACGGGTGCGTCGTGTCCCACCGCTCGGGCGAGACCGAGGACACCTTCATCGCCGACCTCGCCGTTGCCACCAACTGCGCGCAGATCAAGACCGGTGCGCCGGCGCGCTCCGAGCGCGTCGCCAAGTACAACCAGCTCTTGCGGATCGAGGAGGAGCTGGGTGAGTCGGCCGCGTTCTTGGGGCGCGACGCGCTGCGCAGGTCGCTCCGACGCCGAGAGGACGACCGATGACCGCGCCACGCGGCTCGCGAGCACAGCGCCGCGCTTCGCTGCGCCGCCGCAGGGCGCGGGCGATGCTGATCGGCGCTTGCGTGTTCGCGGCGGTGGTCCTCGGCACCTCGTTCCCAGTATCGGAGCTCCTCTCCCAGCACGCGCAGCTGACGAGCACCGAGCGGGACCTCGGGGGCATCGAGGCTCAAAACAGCGCACTCGGCCAGGAGGCCAAGCAGCTGGCGAACCCGTCGACTGTGGCGAACATCGCACGGCGCGACTACGGGCTCGTACCCCCTGGCAGCCAGGCCTACGAGGTCCTTCCCGCCCCGGGTTCCGCAGCCGGCTCGGGCCAGAGCTCGGGCCACGTGCCGCTCCAGGGACCGCCGGTGATGCCGGGATCCGAGCAGTCACAGCAGATCCTGAGCGCAGGCACCGGGCCTGGCACCGGCTCGACCTCGAACGGCACGGGCGGACCCGCGTCGCGGGGCTCCGCCAGCGGCGCGACGACACAGGCAGGGAGCACCACCGGCGCGGTTTCCTCACACAAGGGCTCTTCGGCCTCCGCCGGCCCGGGCACCTCCGGCGGCGCTGGGGGGTTCTGGACCCGCGTGGTCCACACCCTCGAGTTCTGGCGCTAGAAAGTCTTCACGTCCTTCGGCGATGAAGAAGAGATGGTGGTGACGCGCCTGCTCGGGCGCGCACCCTCGGGCCGGTTCTCGGTCGCCTTGCGGCGCGCGGACGGCACCCCCGCGGTCATCGTCAACTCGCCGCTCTTGGACGACGGAACGCCGATGCCGACGCGGTACTGGCTCGTGGACCCCGAGGTCCGTGCGGCGGTGAGCCGGCTCGAGGCAGCGGGTGGGGTCCGAAGTGCGCGGTCCGTGGTCGACCCGGGCGAGCTCGAGGCTGCGCACGCGCGTTACGCCGCCGAGCGCGACGCCGCGATAGCGCCGGGCCACCTCGGACCACGGCCCTCAGGTGGTGTCGGCGGGACACGCGAGGGGGTCAAGTGCCTGCACGCTCACGTCGCATGGTTCCTGGCGGGAGGCGACGACCCCGTCGGCCGCTGGGTGGGCGAGCAGCTCGGGGTCCGACGTGAGGACTTCGTGCGCGAGCCGCGGGCCGGAAGCGTCGCCGCCATCGACTGCGGCACCAACTCCACCCGGCTACTCGTGGTCGGCGCCGACGGTGCGGCACTCGACCGGCAGATGCGCATCACCAGGCTGGGTGAAGGCGTGGACGCCACGGGCATGCTCTCTCCGAAGGCGATCGGCCGAACGGTCGCAGTGCTCGAGGAGTACCGGCGCTCGATGGACTCCCATGCGGTGACGAGGGCCCGGATCGCCGCCACCTCGGCCACGCGCGACGCCTCGAATTCCGAGGATTTCTTCTCCGCCGCCGAGGCCGCGACCGGGATCAGGCCAGAGCTGCTGAGCGGGGACGAGGAGGGTCGACTGGCCTTCGCGGGCGCGACCTCGAACCTCCCCGAGCGCTGGCGCGACGGCGAGGCGCTTCTCGTGGCCGACGTGGGCGGGGGCTCTACCGAGCTGGTCGTGGGAGTGCCCGGCCGCTCGCCGGCCCCCGAGGTCTGCGCGCTGTCGCTCGACATCGGCTGCGTGCGCGTGAGCGAGCGCTTCTTAGGCCACGACCCGCCGGACGCGGGCGAGCTGGCAGAGGCTCGGGACTTCGTGACCTCGGAGCTCGCCACCGCGCGCGCCCAGCTCTCTCCGCTCCCTGCGGGCGGGCCCGTCGTCGGGCTCGCCGGCACGGTGTCCACACTTGCAGCGCTCGAGGTCGGCGCGGTCGTCTACGACCGGTCGCTGGTCCACCACTTCGTGCTGGGGCGTGCGAAGGTCGAGAGCTGGCTGGAGCGGCTCTCCGGCGAGGACATGGAAGCTCGCCTCGCGCGCCCCGGCATGGTGGCGGGCCGCGAGGACGTCATCGTGGGCGGGGTGGTGGTGCTCGCGGCGGTGATGGAGGTCTTCGAGCGTGACGTGTGCCTCGTCTCCGAGGACGACATCCTCGACGGCCTCGCAGCGAGCCTGATGCAGGACCCTCGGTCGTAGAGCGCGAGCCCAGAGGCGTGCGCATGGTCGGCCTATGAGTGGACCTTCTCGTCGAGCCCGGCTGCCGACAGCACCTTCTCGATGAACCTGTCGGTGGACCCGTAGTGGCGCTCTGCGTACCGGGACCCCTCTTCACCGAGGGCATCGCCGAGCGCAGGGTCGAACATCGCCTCGACGCAGTACGCGAGGTCGGAGGGGCCCTCGAACCAGAGCCCGCCACCGGACGCGGCGTGCTCAGCCGCACGGGTCGAGGCGGGTGCCACGATCGGCGTCGAGTAGAGCAGCGACTCGAGGCACCGGCGTGCGAACAGCCGTCCCGGCCTCAGGTCCACCGTCGCCCGGGCCCAGGCCATGAGGCGCAGCATGTCGCTGCCGCGCTCGATCGGCTGCGTGGAGCGGTGGTGGTCTCCGTCGACGCATGCGACGAAGGAGTTCGCGGTCACGAGCGCAAGGTTGCGCCGGCCCAGGCGCGCTCGCAGGAACCTTCCCAGGGACGCCGGCGGCTCGGGAGAATCCTCGTGGGTCCCCGTGAGGACCACGACGTAGTCGGTCTCGCCCAGCTGCACGTTCGGTTCGCGCAGCACGCTGCGGTTGGCGGCCATCGGCAGCCCCACGTTGTGAGCGATCTCCTTGCCGTATGAGGCGCCGAGCGCGTGTCGCTCGGACTCGGTGAAGACAACCGCCGCCGTGCTGCGCTCGAAGAGGCGGGCGAATGCCTCGAAGACCGCTGCCCGGGGGTCGGTCGCGAGTGGCACCACGAGCATGGGCACACCTCCGCACGCCCGGTCCACGACGCCGACAGCACCTGCCTGGCGGTAGTCGCCCACGACCACGAGGTCCGCCCCCATCTCGCGGAGCACCGCGCCGGCTGGCTCCCAGCACTTCGCCAGCTCGCCGTCGACGAGGGCCCTCACCACCTCCGCAGTCGTGTCACCGCGATCGTGCGCCGGCACCGGCGCCCCGAGCCCGGCTGTCTGCTCGGAGGCGTGGCCGGCTCCCGCGCAGCTCACCGCTTCGTCACAGGGCGCTCCGACGATCGCATCGACGAGGATGTCGCGCCTTGCCTCGAGCATCGGGTCAGGGGCGGACGCCAGCTCGTGCACCGTGAACACCCCGTCTGCGCGAACTCGTGGGCGCTTTCCCTGCGGCGTGAGCACGTGCACGTCTGCGACGCAGGCTAGGGCGCCTGCCACCTGGCGCAGGGCCCATCCGGCTTCGTGAGTCGCGCCCCACGAGCGCGAGAGGATCGCGACGATGCCGGCGTCGTCGCCGGAAGCTCGTTGCGGGTCGACGCGCACTGCCCGAAGTTGCGTCGCCTGCGCTTCAGCGCGCAAGGCCGGGCGCAGCGCCCTCGTCGGCTGAGGCGACGGTGTCGTGGACGAGCGCCGCCAGCTTCGCCTGGTTTTCTGCGTCGGCCACTTGTCGTTCGGCGATCACCTTTGCGAGGTCGTCGCAGCGCTTGGCGAGCGCGTCGTTCATCCGCACCAGGTTCGCCATGAGCTCGCGTTCGGCATGCAGGTAGGGCTGCAACGTCCTGAACATCAGGCCTCCTAGGCGGCGGGCTATCCGGTCGCGAAAGCCTTCGGTGGCGCCGGGCTTCGAGAAGCTGTCGGGGAGCCGCCAGTGGCGGTGGAGGTATGCGAGCGATTCCTCGTCGCGCATCGGGTGCTCGTGCCACCGGTGCAGCTCGTCCGACGGCAGCAGAGGCTCCCATCGAAGCGCCCGGTGCTCCCTGCGCAGACTCTCGAGCAGCTCTCTCGGGTCGAGATGCTCCGTGCCGGGTTGCCCCATGCGAGCCTCCTGGGGTTGGTCGAGGGGAACGGCGCGCACGACGTGGCGCTGCGCCGGAACCGCATTCTATTGGCCACTACTGCCGAGCCATCGCTCCTCGGCGCTCCCCGGGCAGGGTGTTAGCTTTTGCCGTGGCGAGCATCGGAGATCCAGACGCTTCGCGCCGCGAGCAGCCGAGTGCAGTGGGCCTCACCGAGGCGGCCCTGTCGAGATCCGCCGATCTCGTCGCCAAGCTTCTCCCCGCTCCCGAGCCCAAGGAGGAATTCGTCTGGCCGTGGGGCATCGACGCCTGGCACGACCCGGGGTACCCCCAGTGGTTCCGTGATCGCAGCTCCCGGCTCGAAGCGGCGGAGGCTCTTCCCACCTCCGGCCCGCTCATCAGCGTCGTGGTCCCCGTCTACCGGCCGAAGGCCTGGTACCTGCGTGCGTGCGTGTCCTCTGTACTCTCGCAGCGCTACCGGAGCTGGGAGCTGTGCCTGTGCGACGACGCATCGGGCGACCCACAGCTGAGCGCGCTGCTCGGCGAATTCGCCGCTTCGGACCCGCGCGTGAAGGTGGTGGAGCGGACGGCCAACGGCGGGATATCTGCCGCCACGAACGACGCCCTCGAGCTCGCGACGGGTGAGCTCGTCGCCCTCTTGGACCACGACGACCTGCTCGAGCCCGACGCGCTGTCGGAGA
>DATKIB010000171.1:0-24452 GCA_035509915.1 Acidimicrobiales bacterium
TCAGACCTCGAGCGCCTGCCGCTTGGCCCAGCGATAGTCGGCCTTGCCCGAAGGGGAGCGGACGATCTGCTTCTCGAAGCCGACCGCCTTGGGGAGCTTGTAGCGCGCGAGGTGCTTGCCCGCCTCTTCGATCAGCTCTTCGGGGGTGACCTGGGAGCCCTCGACCACCTGCACGAGCGCCACCACCTCCTGGCCCCAGCGTTCGCTGGGGCGTCCGGCGACGACGACGTCGACCACGTCCGGATGGTGCACGATCGCCTGCTCCACTTCCTCGGCGAAGATCTTCTCGCCCCCTGAGTTGATTGTGACCGAGTCCCTGCCGAGCAGCTCGATCTGCCCGTCCGCCAGCAGGCGAGCGCGGTCGCCGGGGATCGAGTAGCGCACCGAGCCGACTACCGGGAACGTGCGCGCCGTCTTCTGTGGGTCCCCGAGATAGCCGAGCGGCACGGCACCCGATTGCGCCAGCCAGCCGATCGACTCGTCGCCGGCGGAGAGCTCCTTGGTCATGTCCTCGTCGAGGACGGTGGTGCCGGGGCCCGCGGTGAAGCGGCCCGTCTGCACCGATCCGGAGGTCGACATGGTGCCCATCTGCGCACCGGTCTCCGAGGCCCCGGCCACGTCGCTGATGATCAGGTTCGGGAGAACGGCCAGGAAGCGCTGCTTGATCCCCTCGGAGAGGATGGCACCTCCGCTACCGAGCGCCATCACAGAGCTCGTGTCGTACGAGCCGTTCTCGAGCTCCTCTACGAGAGGCCGGGCCATGGAGTCACCCACCACCGTGAGGCCGATCACCCGCTCCCGCTCGACAGTGCGCCAGATCTCCGCGGGGTCGAGGTTGTGAACGTTCTTAGGGAAGACCACGGTCGCGCCGAGCGCGAAGTAGTAGAAGCAGGCCCACTGGGCCGCCGCGTGCATGAGGGGCGGGATGCTCAGGACCCGGACGTCGTCGGTGGGCAGAAGCCGCTCGACCAGCTGGTCGTAGGTCTCGAGAAGGTCCCAGGTCCCGAAGATCCGGCCACCCATGGCGGCGTGGAAGATGTCGTGTTGGCGCCACAGGACCGCTTTCGGCATGCCGGTCGTGCCACCCGTGTAGATGATGTAGAGGTCGTCGGGCGACGGCTCGGTGGGCGGTAGCTCCGGCGGCACCGACTCGAGCGCCTCCTCGTAGTCCACCGCCCCCTCCAACAGGGGATTGCCCGAGGAGTCCGCCACCTGGAGCAGCAGCTCGAGCCCTTCGAGCTGCGGTAGCACGCGCTCGAGCACAGGGGCGAAGCTGGCGTGGTAGAGGAGCGCTCTGGGCTTTGCATCCGAGAGCAGGTAGAGCAGCTCCTCCTCCACGTAGCGGTAATTGACGTTGAACGGAGCGACGCGTGCCTTGTACGCGCCGAGCATGCCCTCGATGTACTCGTTGCCGTTGTACAGGTACAGGCCCAGGTGGTCCTGTCCTGACTCGTGCCCTTCCAGCTGATGGCGCTCGGTGCGCACGCCGAGCCCGTGATCGTGCAGCAGGCGCGCCAACCGACGCGACCTCTCGGTGATCTCTCGGTACGTCCAGCTGCGATCGCCCTGGACGACGCACTGGCGGTCAGCGACGACCGCCGACACCCTCTCGTGAACGGTGCCCAGGTTGAAGCCTTCGCTGCCCGAGTCGGGCGCGCTCGGGATGCTGTCCCCGCCGGCGCCCGCGCCGGCGGCGTCGGCGGAAGGCGGGGTGCTCACTGGCGGTAGTTCTCGACGGTGGACGCCGGGCGCACCTCGGCCTCGTCGGGGTCCTGTCCCGCGTTGCGACGTGCGCGGCGCTGGCGCAGCAGGTCCCAGCACTGGTCGAGGGACACCTCGATGGCGTGAAGCTTCTCCTGCTCCTCGTCCGAGAGCCCGTCCGAGCTGTGGGCCTCCTCGAGACGGCGCTCCTCGTCCGCCAAGTGGCCGATACGGTCCACGATCTGCTTGTCGTCCATGGGCCCTCCTTTCCCGCCAAACACTACGACCTCGCCCGAGAGGTCCTCACTTGAGAAGGCGGGAGAGGCGCCGGTCGGCTAGAGCCTTGCCCCCGGTCTGGCAGGTCGCGCAGTACTGAAGCGACTTCGTGGAGTACGAGACCTCGCGGATCACGTCGCCGCAGACCGGACAGGCCTCCCCGGTGCGCCCGTGCACTCGCATCGAACGCTTCTTGTCCCCTTTCAGCTCCCCGGCTGTCATTCCACGGATGCGCTCCGACGCCTCTCGCATCACGCCGACCAATGCGGAGTGCAGCCTGGCCACCTCCTCGGCGTCGAGCTTCGCAGCAGGCTTGAAGGGCGACAGCTTCGCGACGTGAAGGGCCTCGTCCGAGTACGCGTTGCCCACCCCGGCTATGACCGACTGCTTGACGAGGGCGTTCTTGATCGTGCCCGACGCCGTCGCGAGGGCGCCTTCCAGAGCCCGCACGTCGAAGGCGGGGTCGAGCGGGTCGGGACCGAGCGTGCGGATGCCCTCGATGTCGCTCGGGTCGCGGACGACCCAGATGGCTAGGCGCTTCTCGGTACCCATCTCGGTGATGTCCATGCCGCTGCGGTCCGAGAACCCGAGTCGCAGGGCAAGTGGGCTCCGCCCGGGGCGCGCCCGCGCAGACGGCAGCGTCTCCGACCACTTCACCCAGCCACCACGGGCCAGGTGGACCACCAGCCACAGCCTGTCGAGATCCGCGCATACGTACTTCCCACGTCGCGAGAACGAGATCACTGCCCGGCCAACGAGGGCTTCGATGGGGGGGTCGAAGGTCTTCAAGGCAGCTATGGCCGCCAGCTCGCACCGCTCGACGTTCAGCCCCCTCGCACGACCGTCCAGGAACTCGGTGAGCGCCTGGACCTCGGGGAGCTCGGGCACCCCTCAACTGTCGCACACGGCCGGGCGAGGATCGGATGACGGCGATAGGTGAAAAGGTGATGGAGTGCGCGAAACGGGGCCGAAGGGATGCGGCCGGGGGATCCGCAGGAGCGCCGGCCGCGTGCCACGCCTGCTCGCGGTCGCGACGACGGCCACGTTCCTGCTGGCGGCCTGCACTGCGAACGCGAAGAGCACGTCGACCACCAGGCATTCCACGACGTCTACCGCCGCGGCCTCCACTGCCTCCACGACCACCGTGCCCCCGCTGCCCGTGACGCCGGTGTCGTGGGCCTCGTGCGGCTCGGACCTCCAGTGCGGCTCGGTGACCGCTCCCCTGAATTATTCCGAACCCGGTGGTCCGACCATCCAGATAGCCGTCGAGCGGCACCCCGCCGAGGTACCGTCACAGAGGATCGGTTCGCTCGTGATCAACCCCGGCGGACCCGGAGGGTCGGGCATCAACGACCTCCCGAACGAGCTGAGCGTTCTCACCCCTGGGCTTCTCGACGACTTCGACATCGTCTCGTTCGACCCCCGAGGGGTGCAGCGAAGCGACCCGGTCAACTGCGGTTCCGGCGGGGCTCCCTCTGACAATTCGAGCCCTCTACCTGACCCTGCGCCCGCGACGGCTGTGGCCCAGCAGGCCCTTCTCTCGAACGATCGGGAGTACGCGTCGCAGTGCGAGCAGGACAGCGGCAGCGTTCTTCCCTATGTCGGGACGGTGGACACTGCACGCGACCTCGATCGAATCCGCACCGCCCTCGGCGACGCGACCCTGACGTTCATCGGCCACTCCTACGGGACGCTGCTCGGCGCCACGTATGCCCAGATGTTCCCCACGCACGTGCGCGCGATGGTCCTCGACGCGGCCATCGATCCCGCGATGAGCACCGACCAGTACACGCTGGGACAGGCGCAGAGCCTCGAAGGCGTCCTCGACGACTTCTTCTCCTGGTGTGGCAGCTCCTCCTCGTGTCCGTGGCACCCCGCTTCGGACCCGACCTCCGCGCTGCTCGCCCTCATCGCCCAGAGCCGCCAGCAGCCGATCCCTGGCGGCAACGGGCGCAGCGCGGGGCCCGGGGAGATATACGACGCGCTGCTAGACGGGCTGTACTCGCGGAGCGACTGGCCGGCCCTCGGTGGAGCGCTGGGCGAGGCGGCAGCCGGCAGCTCGAGCGAGGTGCTGTCAATGTCGGACTCCTACCGGCGCAACGGCTCGACCAACGGGAGCGACGCCGCTCAGGCGATCGACTGCCTCGACCACCCGGTCTCGCGAGACACCTCCAGCTACTCTGCGCTCTCGGCCGCCGACTCGCCGCACGCCCCGGTGTTCGGTCCTCTGCTCGCGTGGGGGCTGCTCGGTTGCGCCGTGTGGCCGGTCCCCCCTACCCGGACGCCGGCGCCCACGACGGCGTCCGGTGCGCCTCCGATACTGGTGACAGGCACCACCATGGACCCGGTCACGCCCTACCAGTGGGCGGTCAACCTGGCCCACGAGCTTCAGCACGGCTTTCTGCTCACCTGGCAGGGCGAGAACCACGTGGCCTACTTCTACAGCTCCTGCGTACGCAACATCGACCAGGCCTACCTGATCTCGGGGACCCTGCCGGCGGCAGGCACCATCTGCTCCGACTGAGCATTCCGGCACGACCGACGTCTGGCAGGCTGTTCGGATGATGTCGAAGCTTCGCCTCCCGAGCGCAGTCGCCGATCCTTCGATGACGACACCACCCCGGCGCGACGGATCGATGCGTCTCACGAGCCACGTCGACATCGAGACCGACAGAGGCGGTGGTCTCCTCTTGAGCGGTGCGGCCCGGGAGCTCCGAACATCAGGCGCATCGGCCCGAGTGATCGGCACAGCGCAAGTCGAGGCCCGGGTCGGCTCCGACCGCACTCTGCGCAAGCTGGAAGTGTTCCCCGACAACCAAGGCACCGAGTCGCTGGTGGGACGGGCCGTGGGGTCGGGGTTCCGAGTAGCCGTAGACGCCGCCTTCAGCGACGAGCCGGGGCCTCCGGGTCCACTGCACCTCCTTCTCGACGACCTCCCCGTCGCCGTCCTGATCTCCGGATATGCCGCTCTCTACAGCGGCAAGATGCAGATCGAGCGCGAGCACCTGGACGCAGGTTTGCTCAAGGCCGACATCTGCTCCGGATGGCGTTCGGACGCGACGATGCTCGTCACGTTGAGGAGGGAGGGCCACCTGCCGGTCTCCCTGGGTCCGCCGGCAGGAGCGTTGGACGCATCTGACGACGAGCTCGCCTGGCACGAGATCTCCGGGCTCACTCCGGGATCGATGCGCCGTCGGCGCCTGATCGACGTAGTCGCCGGCGATCCGATCGAGGTGTTCGCCATGTTCCGCGACACGCACCTCGACCCAGACGGCGTCGAAGCCGTGCTCCACGAGTACTCCCTGACTGCCGTACTTGACCGTGCAGGTACGGCGATCGACCAGTGCGTCGCCCGGCCGAGAGTGCTGCCATGGCCCGAATGCCCGCTGGCAGCAGACAGTGCTCGCCGGCTCAACGGCGTCCCGCTGGAGGGCGTGAAGGCCGTCGTCGCCCGGGAGCTGCGTGGCACTTCGACTTGCACTCATCTGAACGACCTTCTGCGCTCCCTCGCGCGGGTCGCGTCGCTCCTGCCCCACTTGGGTTGATCCTTCGAATGAAGGTCTACCTGATCGACGGTACGTACGAGCTCTTCCGCCAGTTCTACGGGCGGCCCCCCCGGGCGGGTGCCGACGGCACGGAGGTGGGCGCGGTGGTGGGCGTGCTCCGCGAGGTGGTCTCGATCCTCGGGTCCGGAGCCACGCACGTCGGGGTCGCGACCGACCATGTGATCGAGTCGTTCCGTAACGAGCTGTGGCCGGGCTACAAGACGGGATCGGGCGTGCCGGCCGAGCTGATGCAGCAGTTCCCGCTGCTCGAGAGCGCCCTGGAGGAGCTCGGAGTCGTGGTGTGGGCCATGTCCGAGCTCGAGGCGGACGACGCGCTCGCTTCCGCGGCCGCCGTCGCAGCCGACGACGCTTCGGTGGATCAGGTGCTCGTCTGCACTCCGGACAAGGACCTGGCTCAGTGCGTCGTCGATGCCCGGGTCGTGCAGGTGGACCGGCGCACGGGGGAGGTTCGCGACGACGCCGGGGTCCGGGCCAAGTTCGGGGTGGAGCCGCGCTCGATCCCCGACTGGCTGGCCCTCGTCGGCGATTCGGCGGACGGCTTCCCCGGCCTGAAGGGGTGGGGCAAGCAATCGGCAGCGACCGTGCTCGCCCACTACGTCCACGTCGAGGACGTCCCCACCGACGCTGCGCTGTGGGACCAGGCGGTGCGAAAGGCCGTGCGCAGCGCATCGACCCTCGCCGCCCGTCTCGCCGAGGACCTCGATCTTGCCCTGCTGTTCAAGGACCTCGCGACCCTCAGGGTCGACCGGTCATTGCTCGCGGCCACCGGCGATCTCGAGTGGCGGGGCCCTAGAGCAGGTTTCGAGCGGGTCTGCGAGCAGGTGCGCGACAGCGCGCTCGCGCAGCGGGCTACGTCGCTCGGGGAGCGTCGGCAGTAGACGTCTGCTACGGCGCGTTGTCGGTACCGGTGCTCAGGCTGTAGCCGATCCCCGGTGCGGTCCTGAGCAGCTCGCCCTTGGGGTCCCGGAGCTTCTGGCGGAGGCGGTGGACGTAGGCGTGAAGGTACTGGGCCTCGCTCGAGTACGCAGCGCCCCATACCGCCACGAGGATCATTTGGTGCGTGCAGGTCTTCCCTGCGTGGAGCGCCAGGTAGGCGAGCACGTCGAACTCCTTCGAGGTCAGCTCCAGGTTGGCCCCGTCCAAGCGGGCTTCGTGATGGATCATGTCGAGCTCGAGAGGTCCCACCGTTACGCGTGACGGCAACCTGTCTGCGCCCTCGGGCACGTCTGCCGTCCGGTGGCGGATCGCCGTTCGTATTCGGGCCTCGAGCTCCGCCATGCCGAAGGGCTTGGTCACGTAGTCGTCGGCACCGCCGTCGAGCGCGGCGACCTTTCGTGTCTCGGTGTCGGTTGCAGACAGCACGACGATGGGCACCTCGCTCCATTGCCGGATCCTGCGGCAGACCGTGAGCCCGTCCACGTCCGGGAGGCCGAGGTCGAGCACGACGACGTCGGGGGAGACGAGCGCAGCCTGAGAGATGCCTTGTTCGCCGTTGATGGCGACGACCACCTCGTGACCGCTGGCGCGCAGGCCCAGTCGCAGCGCTCGAAGCAGCGAGGGATCGTCGTCGACCACGAGGACCTTGGCCACGCCGCTACGTCCGGGATCCGTTGCTCGTCGCCAATGGCCCGTTGCTAGTCGCCAATGGCAACGTGAAGACGAAGCGGGCGCCGCCGCCGGAAGCCTCCTCTGCCCAGATCCGCCCTCCGTGCGCTTCGACGAAGGTCTTGGCGAGCGCGAGACCCAGGCCCGCCCTGCCGCCGGTGTCGAAACGCACGAAGCTCTCGAAGACAGCCTCGCGCTCCGACGGTGGTACCCCAGGGCCCATGTCGGACACCGAGAGCGCGACGCAGTCCCCGGCTTGCTCGCCCGAGACCGTGATGGCAGTGCCGGCGGGCCCGTGACGGTCGGCGTTGTCCAGGAGGTTGGTGAGCACCTGGCCTATGAGAAGGTGGTCGACGCTGACGGCGGGAAGCGTCTCGGGAAGCACGACCTCCACGCGTCGCTCGTCGAGCGAGGGTCTCAGGCCGGCCACCGCTTCCGCGACGAGGTCGAGAGCGGACCACGGGACCTTGCGGATCTCGAGCACTCCCGCTTCGAGTCGAGTCATGTCGAGCAGGCTCGTAACGAGACGGGTGAGTCGGTCGGCCTGGACGTCGACCAGCTGGTACAACTCGTGCCGGTCCTCGACGGGCAGGTCCTTGGAGCGGTCCATGAGCGTGGAGGACGCGACCTTGATCGTGGCCAGCGGTGAGCGCAGATCGTGTGAGACAGCTCCGATCAGGGCCCGGCGCAGGCGATCGACCTCCTCGAGGACCTCGGCGCGAAGGGCGCGCTCGTTGAGCTCTGCGCGTTCGAGGGCCAGGGCCAGGTGGTTGGCGAGCGTCGGGAGCGTCTCACGGGCCTCCTTCTCACTCGGCACGTCCCTCAGCACGAGCAGGCCGACGGGACGCCCGGCAGCGCTGAGGGCGAGCACCCGAGACTCCTCGCCCGACCGGCTCGTGCTCAGTGCGACAGGGACCGGGAGGCGGGCACCCGGACGGAGATGCTCGAGGTCCTCCTCTGCGATCGAGGTCCCGGAGGACGCCACGACCTCCAGCTGTCCGTCGACCGCCAGCAGCAACGTGACACCGCTCAACGCGAATGCCTCGCGCACCTCGTTCACGATCGTCGCACCGAGGTCGGGCACCGATTTGTTCGCCAGCAGGAGCTCTGACAGATCGAAGAGGTGCCGAGCGCTCTCCTCGCGGACGTTGGATGCCGCCCTGGCCTGGTCCAGTCCCGACACGAGCCGTGCTACCAGCACCATGACCACGACGTAGACCCCGAGCGCGACCCAGTCCTCACCCGCGGTCACGGTGAGCGAGTAGTAGGGAGGGATGAATACGAGGTCGTAGACGAAGAAGCTGGCCGCCACGCTGACGAGGCCTGCGACGAACCCGCCGGTGAGGACCCCCACCACGACCGGGAGGACGAGGACCAATCCGGTGGTGGCGATGCTCAGGTGTGACCTGAGGGGCAGCATGGCGGCACCTAGCCCGGCGGAGGCCAGCACCCCTACGACCGAACCGATGAGGCGGCGGTTCACCCTGGTGATCTTCCCACCCGATGGGGGGAGCGCGTGCCGCCGCGAACCGTTCAGGAATTATTCAGTGGATCGGGGGGCTGTTCAGATCCTGTTCAGGAGGTCCGGCCTCATGATGCGTACATGGCCGATTTCCTCGCAATCGTGGGTCTCGTCGCCTTCGTGGTGGCGATGCTCGGCTTGGTCTGGGCGCTCGACCGAGTATGACCGACGTCCAGGGCATCCTGCTTGCGCTGTCCATCATCGTGTTCGTCTACCTGGGCGTGGCAATGTTCAAGCCCGAGTGGTTCTAGATGGGTTTTGCCTGGACGATCGTCACGCTCGTCGTCGCCCTCGGACTGACGTGGCGATACCTGGGTTCTTACATGGCGGCCGTCTTCGAAGGCCGCGTGCACTTCCTGGCCTGGGCCGAGCGGCCGGTCTATCGGGCCCTCGGGACCGGTCCGGACCACGAGCAGTCCTGGAAACGCTACGCGGGCTCGATGGTGATCTTCTCCGCCATCGTGATGGGGGTCACGTACCTGCTCCTGCGAATCCAGGGTTCCCTGCCGCTCAACCCTCAGCACGCCGGGGCTGTGGCGCCGGCGCTCAGCTGGAACACCGCCGCCTCGTTCATGACCAACACCAACTGGCAGAACTACGGCGGCGAGACGACCATGTCGTACTTCTCCCAGATCGGCGCGCTCACGCTCGAACAATTCATCAGCCCGATCATCGGCATCGCCGTGGCCATCGCCATGGTGCGGGGATTCTCACGGCGTAACTCGCCGACCATCGGCAACTTCTGGGTCGACATGACGCGGGGTCTGCTCTACATCGTGTTCCCCGTCGCCTTCGTGGCGGGGATCATCTTCGTGGGCCAGGGAGCGGTGCAGACGCTCGCGGGGACCACCAGCTTCCACAATTCTCTCAACGGGGTCAGCCAGACGATCGCCCGAGGGCCGATCGGCTTCATGGAGTCCATCAAGCAGCTAGGCAACAACGGCGGCGGATTCCTGGACCAGAATTCGTCGACCACCTTCGAGAACCCGACGGCCCTGACCAATTGGCTCTCGATCTATCTCCTGCTCGCCATCCCGTTCGCCCTCACTTACACCTTCGGCAAAATGGTCGGGAGCGTCCGCCACGGCGCCGCGCTGCTCGGGGCCATGGTGATCATCTTCGGGTCCTGGGTGACGTTCACGAGCTACGCCGAGCACCAGGGCAACCCAGCTGTGGTAGCCGCGGGCGTCACGCAGACGAACACAGGTAACACAGAGGGCAAGGAGGTCCGATTCGGCGACACGACGACCGCTCTGTTCGGAGTGGCATCCACGAATACCTCGACAGGGTCGGCTGACGCCTCCTACGACTCGTTCACGCCCATAGGCGGCTTCGGACTGCTTAGCGGGATGATGCTGGGGGAGGTGACCCCGGGTGGCGCCGGGAGCGGGCTCTACACGATCCTCATATACGCCATCATCGCCGTCTTCATAGGCGGCTTGATGATCGGGCGGACGCCTGAGTACCTCGGCAAGAAGATACAGGCGAAGGAGGTGAAGCTAGCGGGCCTCGGCGCGCTGGTCATGCCGATCATCGTGCTCATCTTCACCGCCATCGCCGTCTCGATCCACGCAGGGCGAGTCGGCCCGCTCAACTCCGGGCCGCACGGGTTCACCGAGATCCTCTATGCGTACACCTCGCAGGGCAACAACAACGGCTCCGCCTTCGCCGGCCTCACGGGCAACACCACCTTCTACAACGTCACCGGTGCGGTCGACATGTTGCTCGGCAGGGTCGCCATCATGATCCCGGCACTGGCCCTCGGCGGGTCGCTCGCGGCCAAGAACGTGGTCCCGGCGTCCCTCGGGACGTTCCGCACCGACAACACCATGTTCATCGGCCTCGTCATCGGCGTGATCCTGATCATCGGCGGCCTGACCTTCTTCCCGGCAGTGTCGCTCGGGCCGATCGTCGAGCAGCTGAGCCACGGAAAGTTCTTCTGATGACCTCGCTCGGGAACGGACCTACGCAAACGGGGGCCACGATGACCGCTCCGTCCGCGGGGGCGGGGCCGACGATGGCGCACGGCGTCGCTCAAGCGCGAAGCCTCTTCGACCGTCAGATCCTCGGCCAGGCGTTCGTCGACTCGCTCAAGAAGTTCAATCCCGCTGTCCAGGTGAAGAACCCTGTCATGTTCGTGGTGCTCATCGGGTCGTTCGTCACCCTCGTCGAGGCGATCGCTCACCCGGGCATCTTCACTTGGAGCATCACGATCTGGCTATTCCTCACGGTGATGTTCGCCAACTTCGCAGAAGCGATGGCCGAGGGCCGCGGCAAGGCTCAGGCCGACACGCTCAGGCGGATGCGAGCCGAGACCGAGGCGCGTCGGCTCCTTCCCGACGGGACCGAGGAGCGCGTGGCAGCCTCGGCCCTCGCGAAGGGGGACCTCGTGGTGTGCGAGGCCAACGACCTGATCCCTTCGGACGGCGAGATAACCGAAGGGATCGCCTCGGTCGACGAGTCCGCCATCACGGGAGAGTCCGCCCCGGTGATCCGCGAGTCCGGAGGCGACCGCTCCGCCGTCACCGGTGGGACAAGAGTGTTGTCGGACCGCATCGTCGTACGAATAACGGCGGAGCGTGGTCACACGTTCCTCGACCGAATGATCAATCTCGTCGAGGGAGCGAGCCGTCAGAAGACACCCAACGAGATCGCCCTCACGATCCTGCTTGCCGTTCTCACGATCGTGTTCCTGCCCGTGGTCGTAACCCTCCAGGCGTTCGGCCACTATGCGGGGGCCTCGGTGTCGGTGGTGATCCTGGTATCGCTCCTCGTATGCCTGATCCCGACGACCATCGGCGCCCTGCTCTCGGCGATCGGCATCGCGGGAATGGACCGTCTCGTCCAGCGAAACGTGCTCGCGATGAGCGGCCGTGCGGTGGAGGCGGCAGGTGACGTGCAGACCCTGCTTCTCGACAAGACCGGGACCATCACCCTGGGAAACCGCATGGCGTCGGAGTTCTTCCCCGTCGGCGGGCACAGCGAGGAGGAGGTGGCAGAAGCTGCACAGCTCGCCTCGCTGGCCGACGAGACTCCCGAGGGACGATCCATAGTGATCCTCGCCAAGGAGCGCTTCTCGATACGGGAGCGCGACATGGGTGAGAGCCCCACGTTCGTGCCGTTCTCCGCCACCACGCGCATGTCGGGCATCGACGTCGGTGCCCGCCGGGTCCGTAAGGGCGCCGCCGAGTCGGTCAAACGATGGGCCACTGACCAGGGAGGGACGATCCCGACCGATCTCGATCCAATGGTCGAACGCATCTCGCGTGCCGGGTCGACACCGCTGGTCGTCGCCGACGGGCAGCAGGTACTCGGGGTGATCGAGCTGAAGGACGTGGTGAAGCAGGGCATCCGCGAGAAGTTCGACGAGATGAGGCGGATGGGGATCCGCACCGTGATGATCACGGGCGACAACCCGCTGACGGCTGCCGCCATCGCCCAGGAGGCGGGCGTGGACGACTTCCTGGCCGAGGCGACGCCGGAGGCCAAGATGGACCTCATACGGGCAGAGCAGGAGGGAGGGAAGCTCGTCGCCATGACCGGTGACGGGACCAACGACGCCCCCGCCCTCGCTCAGGCCGACGTGGGCGTGGCCATGAACACCGGCACCACCGCGGCCAAGGAAGCCGGCAACATGGTCGACCTCGATTCCAACCCGACCAAGCTCATCGACGTCGTCGAGATCGGGAAGCAGTTGCTCATCACCCGAGGCTCGCTCACCACGTTCTCCATCGCGAACGACGTGGCCAAGTACTTCGCGATCATCCCGGCGCTGTTCGCCACCCTCTACGAACCGCGGCCAGGGGTTCCCGGGCCTCTGAACGCGCTCAACGTCATGAAGCTGCACAGCCCCCAGAGCGCGGTGCTCTCGGCTGTGATCTTCAACGCCCTGGTGATCGTGGCGCTCATACCGCTCGCACTCCGAGGCGTGAAGTTCCGCCCTGCCACCTCTGCGGCCATCCTGCGCCGCAACGTCTGGATCTACGGGATAGGTGGGGTAATCGTGCCCTTCATCTTCATCAAGCTCATAGACCTCATCCTGGTCGCTCTCCATGCCTACTGATCGGGGCCTAGCGATGGAGACCCGCTGATGCTCGCTCACCTCCGCCGTGGCGTGATCCTCGTCGTCATCGCCCTCGTGCTGACGTTCGCTTACGCCTTCCTCGGCACAGGCGTCTCCCAGCTCTTCTTCAGACACCAGGCCGACGGGTCGTTGACGGCCAACGGTTCGACGCTGATCGGGCAGAACTGGTCGCTCACCAAATGCCCGGGCCATCCGCTGGGTAGCTGCGTGTTCCAGGGCCGTCCCGACGACCTCGGCCCGTACGCCGGTAAGCCCACGTCAAAGCCGCCGGTGGCCGGGGGCGACAACCCCCTCGAGGCCTGCAGCTCTCCGAGCCCCAGCTCCTGCGTCTCCGGCGAGTCGGCGGCGACCAACCTCGGTCCCCGCTCCAAGGTCCTCCTCGCGAACACCAAGGCCCTCGTGGCGTACTGGAGGGCGCGTGGGGTGGACCCCACGCCGGACCTCGTCACTACCTCGGGCAGCAGCTACGACCCCGACATCACACCGCAGGACGCGCTCGTCCAGATCCCGATGGTCTCCGACGCCACCGGCATCTCCCCTTCGGCCTTGCGCGCGCTCATCTCGCGGGAGACCAACGGCGAGGAGCTGGGCTTCCTCGGAAGCAGGTACATCGACGTGCTCCAGCTGAACGAGGCACTGGCCAAGCTCAGATGAGCGGGTCGGCGCACGATGCCGCCTCGTAGAGTGGACGTGTGAGCAGCATCGAAGCGCCGGAGCATTCGGACGCGGTGCGGCAGGTGAGGTCTCCGATCGCCTCCTTGGGGATCGACGAGGGTGTGAGCATCGCGGTCGGGTCCGAGTCGGATGCCACCGATGTCGTAGAGGCCGCCGGACACTTCCGCATCTACCTGGGCGCGGCCGCCGGGGTGGGCAAGACCTACGCAATGTTGAACGAGGGCCATCGCCGCCACGCCAGGGGTACCGACATCGTGATCGGCTTCTGCGAGTGCCACGGCCGGAAGGTGACCCAGGAGCGGATGGACGGGCTCGAGGTGGTGCCGCGAAAGGTCGTGGAATACCGCGGTACTCGTTTCGAGGAGATGGACCTGGACGCGGTTCTGAGGCGCCACCCCAAGGTCGCGCTCGTGGACGAGCTGGCGCACACCAACGTGCCCGGCTCCGGTCGGCACGAGAAGCGATGGGAAGACGTGCTGGAGCTGCTCGAGTCCCACATCGATGTGATCACGACGGTCAATATCCAGCATCTCGAGAGCATCGCCGATGCCGTCGAGCGAATGTCGGGGGTACAGGTCCGCGAGAGGGTCCCGGACTGGGTCGTGCGCAAGGCCGATCAGATCGAGCTCGTCGACTCGTCCCCCGAGCAGCTGCGCCGCCGGATGCTTCACGGCAACATCTACCCGAAGGAGAAGGTCCCTCAGGCGCTGACTCATTTCTTCCGCACCGACAATCTGATAGCGCTGCGCGAGCTCGCGCTGCGGTTCCTCGCCGACGAGACCGAGGAGGAGCTCCTCGAGCATCTGAGTCGCCACAACGCCAGCGTCCTTTGGGAGACGACCGAGCGCATCCTCGTGGGAGTGACCGGTGCACCGGGCGTGGACGCGATCGTGAGGCGTGCGGCTCGCATGGCGGCGAGGCTCAAGGCGGAGCTCCACGTCATCCACGTGAGCGGTGGCGAGACCGGACACTCGGCGGCAGCACGAATCGACGCCTTGCGCCGCCTGGCCACCGATGTCGGTGCGCATTGGCACGAGGTGCAGGGGGACGACCCCGGCAAGCAGATGATCGAGTTCGCCCGCAAGAACCAGATCACCCAGATCGTGATGGGTTCGAGCCAGCGCAGCCGCTGGCAGGAGCTCACGGGCGGTGGTTCCATCGTCCGCAGGGTCCAGAGGCTGGCGGGGCCCGCGGGTATCGACGTCCACATCATCGCCAGACGAGACGAATCCGCAGAGCCGGAGCGAGCCGCCTCGGAGGACGAGACTTAGAGGGCCTCTCGAGATCGCCAACGATCCTCGGAGCTCGAGCGGCGGTAGCGTGCTGAGCGTGGCTCGAACGGCTCGATGAAGGTCCGCTTCGCGATAGCGCCGGGCATCGCCCCTGGCATGGCCGATCTCGAACCGATGGTGAGAGCCCTCGAGGCGAGTGGCTTCGACGGGATCTGGCTTTCGGACGTGCCTCTCGCCCCTGTCGCCGACCCGCTGCTGGGCCTGGCGTTCGCGGCTGGGCTGACCAGCCGTCTCAAGCTCGGCGCCAACGTTGTCCCGCTCGGGCGCAATCCTTTCGCCCTCGCCAAGCAGCTCGCGCAGCTCGACCAGGTCTCCGGTGGCCGAGTGCTCCTCGCGTTCGTCCCGGGCCTCGACCATCGAGGAGAGCGCGAGGCCCTAGGGGTGGCGGGGGCCGATCGCGGCGCCATCCTCGAGGAGGTCCTCGCGATGTCACGCCACTGGTGGGCGGGGGAGGAGGTGTCGGCGTCGACGAACGGCTGGTCGCTCCACGAGCTCACCCTGCCCACTCGGCCTCTCCAGGAGCCGCTCGAGGTGTGGCTGGGTGGTCATGGTCCGAGGGCGCTCGAACGAGCAGGACGGATCGCCGACGGATGGCTGGGCGCGGCCCTCACACCTCCGGAGGCCGACACGGCTCGCCGGGCCATCCAACGGTCGGCGAAATCCGCAGGACGCGCGATCGATCCCGAGCACTTCGGCATGAGCATCGGCTATGCACGAGCCTCACCCGATCCGGCGGTGCTCGAGGCTCTGCGGGCGCGCAGGAAGGACGTGGACCCCCTCGATGTGGTCCCCGTCGGAGCCGACTCGCTCAGGTCGATGGTCCTCGACTACCTGTCCGCCGGTGTGTCGAAGTTCGTGCTGCGTCCGTTGCGGGTCACCTCTTCGTGGGACGAGGAGCTCGACTGGCTGGGTGACGCGGTGCTCGACTTGCAGAGCTAAGCCCACCCCCCGGCGAACGCGACGAACTGTCCCGTGGCGAAGCGACTCGTGCCGTCGATGAAAGCCGCCGAAAAGTGGGCCAGCTCGTCGAGGGTGCCGAGTCGTCCCATGGGTACCACCGCCTCCACTCTGGCCCGGCCCTCGGGGTCCTCTGCGCGGTTCGCCTTCAAGAACTCCGGGAAGTCCATGAAGTTCGTCCCGACAGCGTTGACCTGTACTCCTGTGCTCGCTACCTCTGCCGCGACGTTGCGTACGAGCATGTTGGCGGCTGCGCGCGCAGATGAATAGAGGGGCGCCCCGGGTGTCGGGCGGGCGCCCGCAGCACTGGTGAACACGAGCACCTGCCCGTCGCGCTGTTCGACCATCACTGGTACGACAGCCCTCAGGAAGTGGTATGGCCCTTCGACACAACCCTTCAAGACGATGCGCAGGTCGTCGACGTTCGAGCGTAGGAAGCGCCCGACGGCGATCCTCCCAGTGAAGGCTGCGGCCGAGTCGATCCGCCCGAACCTTTCGAGTGCCGCTTGTACGAGCCGTTGCGACGAGTCGGGCTTCGACAGGTCTCTCACACCCTCCACCACTTCCACTCGGGCGCCGAGGCGATCGAGATCCTCGAGCAGCTCCGGAGTCGGGTCACCCACCACGAGGTCGTGCTCGCGCTGGGCCAACACGCGGCTCAGGTTCGGGCCCACGTAGCCCGCGGCGTCGCTCAGAAGCGCGATACGGCGAGTCATGTGGCCCGCAGACGGGGCGCGCAAGAGGGCTCGTGTGCCTCCATGGAGGCAACGTAGAGATCCACTGGCTGATATGTCAACGGCATCAAGGACCGGCCACGGTCACCAGGGTGCCGATGGGGGTGTATGGCCAGATGGCTCCTGCGTTGGCCACCGACATCTCCACGCACCCGTTGCTCTGCGGGTACCCGTAGGAGCTTCGTACGAAGCCGTGCAGCGCATCCCCCTTGTAGAAGTAGCTCGCCCACGGCACGTTCGGGTCGTCGTAGGTCGAGCCGTCGAGGTTCGTGCCCTTCATGTCCGATGCAGTGAGGTGCTCGAACACCTCGAACGTGCCGTCTGGGGTGTCGACTCCGGATATCCCGGTGTTCACCAAGATGTTCGAGAACTGTGTCACCCCGTTCACGTAGACCGTCAGGCTCTCTGGAAGGGTCTTGGAGACGTACACGTCGTCGTAAGGCGACGGGTCGGCTGCCCCACTCTGCACGGCATGCAGCAACGCAGTCCACACCTGCGGGCCTGCGATGCCGTCGACCGTGAGCTGATGCTGGTTCTCGAACGTCATGACCGCGCCCTGCGTGATCACGCCGGGGTCGCCCGGAGCCCATTGGTCCTCGAGACCGGACAGAGAGCTGGCCCACCGCCACGAGAAGGAACCCGACTGCGGTTCGGCCGTCTCCCTGGGGAGCGGAGTAGGCCCGGTCGGGGTAAAGCTCACGGGCAGGTAGGCGAGCTCGGCCAGGAGCTGCTGGAGGCGAAGCGTGCTGGAGCCGACCTCGAAGGTCACGGACAGCGACTGGGCAAGCCTTTGCCCCGCCGAGCTGCGAATCCCCGAGAGGCCCCCCGGCACCCTCAGCGACTCGGTGCCGCCAGGCGGGATGGGGGCCGCCGACTCGAACGTCAAGGTCTGCGGGTCCGTCCGCCTCCAGGATCCCGCAACGGGCGGCGCGAAGACAGGCATAGGGCCCGAAGCGTCTACTCGAGCGCTGAAGCGCACCACGACCAGGGTGTCGGAGCTCACGTCGGTCGCCCCGGTGGCAGGGCTCGTGGACAGGACCGAGAACCCCGATACCCGCTTCCCGCTTTCCACGGCCGACCCAGGGCCGGCGTGTCCCTCGGCGCCCGAGGGGCCGGAAGGGGAGGTGACCCACAGGGCCACGCCCGCAGCGGTGACGGCCGACAGGAGCCCGATCGTCACCCGGACCGCCCACGGATGGCGGTACGCCCAGAGACGAACCTCGGAGTGCGAGTAGACATAGCGGGCCACGGCTACCTACATACCCACTCCCCCCGCAGCCCCAAGCGCCGTCCCACCGGCCCGAATCCCCACCTCAGTGTCCGTTACAGTCGTCGCCGTCTGCCGACGGGGGAGCGATTGATGGCGCACGACCCGGTTGTAGCAGAGACGGTACGCGACCGCGACAGTCTCGAGCCGCACTTCGTCTTGGAGGACCAGGATCGGCGTGCCGCGGATCGGCTGGCGCGGTACCGCTCCGGAGGCAAGCAGCCGAACATCCTCGTGGTGCTGTTCGACGACGTCGGGTGGGGAGACTTCGGCTGCTACGGCGGTGGGGTCGCAGTGGGGGCTCCGACTCCCAACATCGACCTGCTCGCGCGCCGTGGGACGCTTCTCACCTCTTGCTACTCCGAGCCCTCGTGCACTCCCTCGCGTGCGTCGTTGATGACCGGCCGGCTTCCGATGCGCCACGGTTTGTTGCGTCCGCCGATGTACGGCCAGCGCGGTGGCCTCGAAGGAGAGATCACGCTCGCACAGTTGCTCTCTTCCGCCGGCTACGTGACGCAAGCAGTAGGCAAGTGGCACATGGGCGAGGCCCTGGAGTCTCAGCCGCAGAACGTCGGGTTCGACGACTTCTACGGCTTCCTGTCCGTGTCGGACATGTACACCGAATGGCGTGACCCGAACTTCTTCCCCGAGGTTGTCTACAGCGCGGAGCGAACGAGATGGGTCGAGAACATACCGTTCAACAAGTGTTTCGTGCACGCGACACGCGGTGGTGACGTGGACAACGTCGAGGAGGTCACGATTCCTGTGCTCTCGACCCTCGACGACAAGTGGGCCGGATACTCCCTGGACTTCATCCGTCGGATGGCCGAATCGCGCCCCTCGGATCGTAAGCCGTGGTTCCTCTATCACTGCACGCGGGGCGCTCACTTCGACAACTACCCACTGGAGCGCTTTCTCGGATCGTCACCTGCGAAGCACCCCTACAAGGACACGATTGTCGAGCTCGACGACATAGTCGGCCGGCTCGTCCGAGAGCTCGAATCCACCGGCCAGATGGACGACACGCTCGTGTTCGTCTCGTCGGACAACGGCCCTGAGATGGAGACGTGGCCCGACGCCGCTTACTCCCCGTTTCGCAGCGCCAAGGGTTCGACTTGGGAGGGGGGGCAAAGGGTGCCAGGCATCTTGACCTGGCCGGGAATGGTGCCGGCCGAACGCGCAACCGACGGGTTGTTCTCGAAGATGGACCTGTTCAACACCTGCCTGAGCCTGGCGGGAGCCGCCGACTCGATCCCGACCGACCGCTACGTCGACGGAGTCGACCAGACCTCGTATCTGCTCGACGAGCAGGGCCAGTCGAATCGCAAGTACATCTACTACTGGCTCACCAACGTGTTCTCGGCCATCCGGGTCGGGGAGTGGAAGTTCATGGTGGCTTCGACGTCCGACGACGACCGAGATTGCCTGAACCTCGGGGGATTTACGGGCGTGACGCAAAAGTACTCGCACGGCCGGCTCTACAACCTCTACTTGGACCCGAAGGAGAGCCGCAGCTACATGATCCGCAAGCTCGCCTACATCGACACCTTCACGAAGGGCATCGGCGCCCACTTCGCGACGTTCGGGAAGTACCCACCCAAACACCCGATCGCCGATATGAGCTGAGGTCCGACCCCGCTTGCGGACCGCCGCCGTCTCCTGGATACGCTCGCCGCGATGAAGGTCGACCTCATGACGTTGGGCGCTCCACTGCGCCGGGCCGGGCAGCTGGCAACCGACGCCGCGAGTGCCGGGTTCGACGGTCTCGTCGTGACCGAGGGTGGACGAACGGCGTACCTCACTTGCGCTGCAGCGGCGCTGAGCGCCGACATCGAGGTCTCGACGGGAATCGCCGTGGCGTTCGCACGAAGCCCGATGGTCACCGCTCAGCTGGCGTGGGAGCTGGCCGACGCCACGGGCGGGCGCTTCCGGCTCGGTCTGGGCACGCAGGTGCGAGCCCACGTCGTGCGCCGCTACGGCATGTCCTTCGATCACCCGGGGCCCAGGCTGCGGGAGTACGTCGAAGCAGTTCGTGCCTGCTTCGCTGCGTTCAGAGGGGCCTCGCCCCTGAAGTTCAAGGGCGACTTCTACTCACTCGACCTCCTTCCGCCCCAGTGGTCCCCGGGATCGATCGGCGTACCGGACCCGCCGATCGACGTTGCAGCGGTCAACCCCTACATGCTTCGTCTCGCGGGCGAGGTCGCAGACGGCGTGCACGTGCATCCCCTCAACCATCCGCTCTACCTGACCGAGACGGTCCTGCCCAGCGTTCGACAGGGCAAGGCGACGGCAGGCCGAGACCCCGGCACAGTCCATCTCACGGTGCCGGTGTTCACGGCGGTAGGGGACACTCCCGAGGAACAGTCTCACTGGCGTGAGTTGGCGAGGGCCCAGGTCGCCTTCTACGGATCGACTCCCAATTACGCGTTCATCTTCGAGCTTCTCGGCCGGCGAGGGACGACCGAACGGCTACGTGAACGCCAGAGAGCAGGAGACGTCGCAGGGATGGTCGCGATCGTCGACGACGACCTGCTCGACGAGTTCCTGCTGACCGGATCTTTCGACGAGATGCCGGAGCTGATCGTCGCTCGTTACGGCGGGATCGCACAGCGAGTGGTCCTCTATTTCGCCGGGATCGCTTGGAACGAAGACCCGGCGTCCTTGGCCCGCTGGGGGGCGATCGCCCGCCGAGTAGGCGAGAAAACTCCTGGCGGCGACTCGCAGTGAGGGCTCGGGGGACGTCTCGACCTCTATGGCGAGACGTGGCGCGATAGGCGCGGTCATGCGTTGACCGGCCGGTTCAGCGCACGGCAGGCAGCACCCTCTCCGCCACCAGCCGGAGGTGGTCGAGATCGGAGACGTCGAGCACCTGCAGGTAGACCCTCCGAGCGCCGATCTCGCCGAACGTGCCCAGCTTGTCCGTCACCTCGTCGACGGTGCCCGCAAGGCCGTTCTGCCTCAGCTCGGCCACGTCTCGGCCGATCGCCTTTGCCCTGCGTTCGACCTGCGCCTCGTCCTCTCCGAGGCAGAGCACCTGTGCAGCCGACAGCACGATCGACCCCGGGTCTCGGCCCGCCTCGTCACATGCCTTGTCGACGCGCTCGAACTGGCGTTGCGTCTCTTCGCGGGACCTGAAAGCGAGGTTGAACTCAGAGGCGAACCTGGCGGCGAGCCTCGGGGTGCGCCGCTCGCCTCCTCCTCCGATCAGGATCGGCGGATGTGGCTGTTGCACAGGCTTCGGCCGGGCGGGACTGTCCGCCAGCTCGTAGTAGGTCCCGTGGAAATCGAACGTCTTGTCCGCCGGTGTCTGCCAGAGGCCGATCACGATCTGGATCTGCTCTTCCAGGCGATCGAAGCGCTCGGCCAGCGAAGGGAAGGGGATGCCGTAAGCCGAGTGCTCGGTGGCGAACCATCCAGTGCCGATGCCGAGTTCGACTCGGCCTTGGCTCATCTCGTCGACCTGCGCCACCGCGATCGAGAGCGGGCCCGGGTAGCGGAACGTGGCGGCGGTCATCAAAGTGCCGAGCCGGATGCGGTGAGTCTCACGTGCCAGGGCTGCGAGGGTGATCCATGCGTCGGTGGGGCCCGGCAAGCCGGACACCGAGCCCATATGCAGGTAGTGGTCGGAGCGGAAGAAGCCGTCGAAGCCGAGGCGCTCGGCTTCGATCGCGACCTCCAGGAGGGTGTCGTACGTCGCGCCCTGCTGCGGTTCGGTGAACACTCTCAGGTCCATCTCGACATCCTTTCCGATGGTGAGCCCGGCATCAAAGGGAGCGCAGCACTTTCTTCGAAGCCCCGCCGCGTCCCCGGCGTGCGGCAAGGGGCCGGGTTCGGACAGACTGTCAACGACGCTTCGACTAGAGCAAGGAACAGTGCCGATGATCCGATTCGGCTTGGTCTACGAGATCTGCCGACCCGAGCCGTTCGACGGCTTCTCTTCCGAGGCCGACGCTTATTGGCAGGCGATGGAGCAGATCTGCCTCGCCGACGAGCTGGGCTTCGATCACGTGTGGGAGGTCGAGCACCATTTCCTGGAGGGGTACTCGATCTCCTCGGCACCCGAGGTCTTCTTGTCGGCGGTCGCGCAGAACACCAAGCGGATCCGGGTGGGCAACGGAGTGCGGCTCCTCCCTCCGCCGTTCAACCATCCTGTGCGTTCGGCAGAGATGGCGGCGGTCCTGGACATCATGAGCAAGGGTCGCTACGACTTCGGAGTCGGCCGGTCGATCACCGAGGCCGAGCTCGGCGGCTTCCGCATCGATCCGGAGGACTCGCGGCCGATGCTCGACGAGGTGCTGCCGGAGATCGTCCGCATGTGGACCGAGCACCCCTACCCCGGCTTCGAGGGCAGGTACTTCTCGATGCCGGAGAGGCCGGTGCTGCCCAAACCGGTCCAGGATCCCCATCCACCCATCTGGATGGCCTGCACACAGCCTTCCTCGTTCGACCTGGCTGCCGACTTCGGGATCGGCGCGCTGGCCTTCGGGGTGGGGGCGCCCGGCGACGTCGTCCATTCGCTGAAGCGTTACAAGGAGCGGATCGCCAACCCTGCTCGTCAGGTGGGCAAGGTCGTCACGAATGCCGTAGCGCCTGCCACGCTCATGTACTGCGCCGAGGACGCGCGCAAGGCGCTCGACATGGGGGCGGTCGCCGCGCTCTGGTACGGGGCACAGACCGCCAAGCTTTTCGCGCCCTGGGCCGGCAAGGAGGTGGCGGGGTACGAGTACTACGGCCAGCTCGTCCACGATCCCGAGTTCGTCGCCCGGTTCCTCAGACCACTCGAGGACGCGATGAACGACGAGTACTCCCTGATCGGCACCCCCGACAAGGTTGCAGAAGGCGTCCAGGCGTACGTGGACATCGGTGCGGATCAGGTCATCTGCCTGATCCAGGCAGGCCGGATCGCCCACGAGGAGATCATGGCGAGCCTCCGCCTGTTCGGCGAGGAGGTCATGCCCAAGTTCCGCTAGCGGGCGGCCCGACCCCACCGGCCGGCCGGCGAACGCCCCGGCGGCGCCGAGGCGCCGGCCCTACGGCTCAGCGCCGACGTGCGGTCGTCCTCCTCGTCGCAGCCTTCTTGGCAGGAGCACGCCTCGCCGTCTTGCGAGCGGGGGTCCTCTTCGCCGCCGACTTCCTTGCGGCCGTCTTCTTCGCCGTCGTCTTCTTCGCCGCCGACTTCTTGGCTGTGGACTTCTTGGCCGCAGCCCTCTTCGCAGGAGCCTTCTTCGCGGGAGCCTTCTTCGCCTGGGCCGCCTTCGCTTGGGCAACGGCGGCCGCTCCCGCCTTCTTCACGTACTCCTCGAGTATGGGGAACGCGCCTCGTACCAGCCGCGGCGCCTTGGTAGGGGTCATCACGGCTTCTCGAAACGCCTTGGCCACGCTTACTCGGACCTTCTTCGAGGCTTTGAACATCATCGGCTCCCCGGTGGCCGGGTTGCGACCCATGCGTGCGGGACGGTCGACCTTGACGAACTTCACGAACCCCGGGATCGAGATGGGCTCACCCTTGGACGCCACGCCGGTCACCACGTCCGTGAAGCCTTCCAGGACGCGCGTCACGGTCTTCAGGTCCACATCGGCCTGCACTGCCACTGCTTTTGCCAGCTCTCGTCTGTTCATGGGCGACATTCTGGACCACGGACGGCCCCGAAGGAAACCCGAGTCCGGCCGCTTGCATCAGGCCGCCGGCATTCTGAATCATTGGGGGCGTGGTGCCACAGCCCGAGCTACGTCTTAGGGAGGCCGGCGAGGACCGTCCGGAGGCGGGAAAACGGTAGGTAAGGCGGAGCCCGTCGGAGCCCACCTCGAGCCCATGCCGGCTCTCGTCCGCCCCATGCTGGCCGAGGCTGGAACGCTTCCCGCCCAGGACGAGGGCTGGAGCTACGAGATCAAGTGGGACGGGCTGCGAGCGATCCTCTACGTCGAGGACGCCGACATCAGGATCGTCACCCGCAACGACCGGGTCGTCACGGTGGCCTATCCCGAGCTCCGGCCCATCGGTGAGCAGATCGGATCCTCTCGGGTGGTGCTCGACGGCGAGATCGTGGCGCTCGACGACATCGGTCGCCCGAGCTTCGGGCGGCTCCAGCAGCGAATGCACGTCACAGACGCCGCCAAGGCGCGCCGTCTCGCCGAAGAATTCCCTGTCACGTACATGGCCTTCGATCTTCTGTACCTCGACGGCCGAATGCTCCTCGACCTTCCATACGACGAGCGTCGTGCGCAGCTTGAAGCGATGGCCTTCGACGGCCTGCTGATGGGGCTCACGCCCGCGTTCCGTGATGCCTCGGGCGCGGACGTGCTGTGGGCTGCACGAGAGCAGGGTCTCGAGGGCGTCGTTGCCAAGCGGCGCGCGAGCGCATACAAGCCCGGCAGGAGATCACGTGATTGGGTGAAGGTCAAGATCTTCCGTACCCAGGAGGTGGTGGTGGGGGGTTACACCGAGGGCACCGGCCGACGACGCGGGTCGATCGGCGCGCTGCTCCTCGGCATCCCCGAGGGCGACCGGCTCCGCTACGTCGGCAAGGTCGGCACGGGGTTCACCGATGAGGAGCTCGACGCCTTGGGCAGTCGCTTCGCGCCCATCCGACAGATCGCGAGCCCTTTCGCACAGCGGCTTCCGGCAGCGCACGAGGCTCGGGCCACCTGGGTGCGCCCGAGCGAGGTCGGCGAGGTGAGCTTCAGCGAATGGACGACCGAGGGCCGGTTGCGCCAGGCCTCGTGGCGCGGCATTCGCCCCGACAAGAGTCCGTCCGACGTGCGCATCGAGCGTT